>CAXBNB010000024.1:0-14536 GCA_963976505.1 uncultured Reichenbachiellaceae bacterium | reverse complement strand
GCAATTTTCTTTTCCGATTTAGTGCCCGATACTAATATTTTATTGATCTTTTCAAAACAACTCATGTAGTGGGATATTTTTATTTTATGAAAGTATGAAAAAAAAATATCATTTCTAATTAAAAATGAAAAATAAATGTAATTTTATCTTTTCTCGGCAAGTAAGTTTTAAAACAAATAAACAACCGGGTGTTTTTTAAACCAACTGAACTTTATCTATGAGCAATCAGGTGAAAGGAGTGTCCTATAAAAAAATGGACAAGTCATATTTTGAATCGCGAGAACTGAAACGCCATGCTGGAGTTTGGTCTCTTTGGGCCTTGGGTGTAGGGGCTGTGATTTCAGGACATTTTTCAGGATGGAACCTTGGTTTGGCTTCAGGTGGCTGGGGTGGTATGTTTATTGCCACCATTATTATAGCGATAATGTACGTAGGCCTAACGCAAAGTGTGGCGGAAATGTCTCCGGCTCTTCCTCATACTGGGGGAGCTTATTCTTTTGCACGATCGGCGATGGGTCCTTGGGGTGGATTTTTCACAGGATTGGTGGAGAATATGGAATTCGTGTTGACTCCTGCTGTGATAGTCTTTTTTATAAGTTCCTATATGAGTGGAATCTTCGATACCGGTCCGGATAGTTTGCCCTATTGGTGGTTCGGATTCTACACTTTTT
This sequence comes from uncultured Reichenbachiellaceae bacterium, assembly GCA_963976505.1. GTDB lineage: Bacteria > Bacteroidota > Bacteroidia > Cytophagales > Cyclobacteriaceae > CAXBNB01. The sequence continues at coordinate 13,865 of CAXBNB010000024.1, read as the reverse complement.
TCACCATTTTGAATATAGTTGGTGTAGAACTGTCTTTTCGCCTCACTGTAGTAGTGACAATTCTTGCCTTGATGTGTTTGGTTGTGTTTTGGATTTCATCAATTGGAAATATTGATTTTTTTGCCAATGCGCTGAATATTAAAGCTGGAGCATCTGGTAAGGCAGAGTTGCTGAGTGGAGGTAATGGTGATTTCCTTCCCATGGGTATTGTAGGGGCTTTGGGTGCCATGCCATTTGCAGTTTGGTTATTCTTGGCCATAGAACAATTGCCTTTGGCCGCCGAGGAATCAGTGGATCCAAAAAAAGACATGCCAAAAGGATTGACTTATGGAATGATTACATTGATTATTTCTGCTTTTATGATTTTGTGGTTAAACTCTTCCATTCCACTTGGTGCGTACGCCCTGTCTCAATCAGGTGAGCCTTTACTCGATGGGTTCAAAGAACTGTTTGGAAGTAGCATCGCCAAGGGATTGACTTTAGTGGCAGTTATTGGTCTTATTGCTTCTTTTCACACCATCATCTTCGCTTTTGGACGACAGATATATTCTTTGTCAAGGGCAGGGTATTTCCCAGTGTTTTTATCTGTTACACATAGCAAACGAAAAACACCATACATGGCATTGATTGCTGGTTCGGTCATTGGGTTTGCGGTATTGATGTTAACAAGGTTTTTGTCTGGTGCAGAGGAAAGCGGCGTTTTTATTGGTGGCGCATTGCTCAATATGGCCGTGTTTAGCGCCATGTTATCTTATGTGTTGCAGTGTGCTTCATTTTTACTATTGAGAGTGAAAAGACCAGATTTGGAACGCCCGTATGTGAGTCCAATGGGCAAAGGGGGCGCATGGCTTACTATAGTCATTGCATTGGTTACTATTTATTTCCAGTTGCAAGATTCATCTTATCGAGTGGCTGTATTTAGTGCCATTGCCTATTTAATTGTTGGTTTGTTATATTTTGCAATACAGGGACGTCATCGTTTGATTCTCTCCCCTGAGGAAGAATTTGCAATGAATAAAAAACCAAACGATTGACAATAAAATGTAGGTGCTATCAGCGTATAGTATCGAATAAAATAATTACAAAATAATAAATGCTATGAAGCCCGAAAACCTCAGTGACATTCAGAGTGCTAGAAAATTTATAGAAGACAATCAGATTGAAAATATAAAACTGGCTGTAACCGACAGTGACGGAGTATTGCGTGGTAAGTATGTTCAGAAGAAAAAGTTTGAATCTGCTTTGGAAAACGGATTCGGCTTTTGTGATGTGATATTTGGATGGGATTCCAACGACGAACTTTACGATAAAGATTCCTATACAGGTTGGAAGACTGCCTTTCCTGATGCTTGGGCTCGAATTGATCAGACGAGTGCAAGAATGCTGCCGACAGAAGACAACCAATCCATTCTGTTTTTGGCTGATTTTTCAGGAGGTACAGCAGAAGCTGTTTGTCCTAGGTCAATTTTGAAAAAAGTATTGACGAGATTGAATAAACATGGATATACTGCAACAGCTTCTTCTGAGTTTGAGTTTTTCATGTTTGATGAAACACCTGAGAGTATCAAGGAAAAAGGGTTTAAGAATCTAAAGACAATCACTCCGGGTAATTTCGGATATTCTGTTCTTAGAAATTCTACTCATGCTGATTTATACCATCAGATTATGGAGATGGCAGAAGTCATGGATATGCCTATTGAGGGGTTGCATACAGAAACTGGTCCTGGGGTGATAGAAGCGGCACTTGAGCACTGTGATGCGCTCAAAGCTGCAGACAATGCGGTTTTATTCAAAACTTTCATAAAGGTATTGGCGCAGCAAAATGACCTGATGGCAACTTTTATGGCCAAATGGTCTGCGTACTACCCAGGGCAGTCCGGCCATTTGCACATGTCATTGAAAAACAGTGATGGTTCAAGCGCATTTTATGATGAAAAAAAGCCGCATAGCATGTCTGATGAAATGCGGTGGTTTATTGGTGGCCAGCAGCAGTTGATGCCCCAGATATTGGCAATGGTAGCATCTACCTGCAATAGTTATACACGACTGATTCCAGGATTTTGGGCGCCTACAGTTGCTTCCTGGGGAGTTGACAACCGTACTTGTGCAATTCGAGGTATTCCCGGAAGTCCAAAATCGCAAAGGGTAGAATACCGGATCAGTGCTGCAGACATCAATCCGTATTTAGCTCTGGCTGCTGCTTTGGGTTCAGGTTTGTGGGGTATGGAAAACAAAATAGAACCAACACAGCCTGTAGAAGGAAATGCTTACGAAAAACAATATACAAAAGACCTTTTGTTGCCTACGACATTGACCAATGCGGCAATTGCGTTGAAGGCGTCTGATGCTGCCAGAGATTTATTTGGCGATCAGTTTGTAGAGCATTTTGCTTATACTAGGGAATGGGAAGACCAACAACAAAGAAAAGCCATTACAGATTGGCAATTGAATAGATATTTTGAAATTATATAAGTGAATAACATGTCCAAAGTTCAAACCATAACACCTATTGACGGTTCTCTTTATTATTCATGCGAGGCGCATGGGCTAAAGGATGTCGATAGTGCCATTGCTCTGGCTAGGCCAGCTTTTCAAGAATGGTCAAAGTTGCCATTAAAATCTAGATTGAAATACGTCTCTGATTTTGTGGATGCAATAGAAAAAGACAAAGATGAGATTGCAAATGAAATTACCTGGCAGATGGGAAGACCATTGAGCCAGACACCTTGGGAAATCAATGGATTTGTTGAGCGCGCGAGGTATATGATGGGCATTGCAGAAACTGCTTTAAGTCCATTCAAGCCTGAAGAAAAGGATGGACTTGAAAGATGGGTTGAACACATTCCACTCGGCGTAGTGGCCGTCTTGAGTCCATGGAACTATCCGTTCCTTACCTCGGTAAATGCCATAGTTCCGGCTTTGGTTGCAGGAAATGCACTCATTCCAAACACCGCTAGTAGCAGAAAGATACCTAAAGGCTGCTAAAACTGCTGGTTTACCTGAGGGTGTGTTTCAGATATTACATCTTAATCACCAGAATACTGCGTCACTAATTGCTCATCAACAAATTGATGGAGTCTTTTTCACAGGATCCGTGGAAGGTGGCAAAGCAGTGCAGAATTCGTTGACAGATAAATTTATTCCATGTGGACTCGAATTGGGAGGAAAAGATCCTGCCTACGTACGTTCGGATGCTGATTTGGACTATGCTGTCAACAATCTGGTGGATGGTTCTTTTTTCAATAGTGGTCAATCATGCTGCGGCATTGAGAGGATATATGTGCATGAAAGGCTGTTTGATAAATTTGTGGATGGGTTTGCTGAATTGACCAAAAAATATGTACTCGGAAATCCTCTGGATGCAGCTACGACCATTGGGCCCATGGTTAAAACCAGTGCAGCTGACTATGTACGCAAGCAAATACAAGATGCAGTGAAAAGTGGTGCAAAGGCTCTGATCGATGAGTCGTTGTTCAAAACATCAAAAAAAGGAACGGCATACCTTGCTCCTCAGGTATTGATTAATGTTAATCATAGTATGGAAGTGATGAGTGAAGAATCGTTTGGTCCTGTCGTCGGCATTATGAAAGTAAGTAGTGATGAAGCGGCAATTCGTTTGATGAATGATTCCAAATATGGTTTGACAGCTTCTTTATGGACAGAAGATGAAGAAAGTGCCCGAACAATAGGTCGTGGCATAGAAACGGGAACGCTTTTCATGAACCGGTGTGACTATTTGGATCCGGCTCTGGCATGGACTGGTGTAAAAAATACGGGAAGGGGTATTACACTTTCAGGTTTGGGCTATCAACAAGTAACCCATGTCAAATCATATCATTTAAGAACAAAAAAATAAGTCGACAGGGGGCAGTAAATAAGCTCTCCTGTGGAAAATAAAATCAATTTTAAAAGCATTAAACTAACCCTACTTTGTCATACTTTAAACCTCGCCCCCGTTTTGTGTCTTCACAAACGGGAATCACATTTAAGAATGTTTGTGAGGACACAAGCATTGGCGTTAGTAAACTCAATTTTAGAAGCATTAAACTAATTACTGATCACTAAACACGGATCTATAATTCAATAAAAAAATGAAAACACAAAGTACAAACTGGAATTTTCCTACAACCGTATGGTTTGGTAATGGTCGAATCAATGAATTGGTTCAAGCTTGTGAAAAGCTAAATATTAAAAACCCTCTATTTGTCACTGACGAAGGATTGGTGAATTTAGATATTGTTAAAACTGCCACAGGTGTATTAAAATCCGGAGGTGTTAATTTCAACATCTATAGTAATGTGCAAGGAAATCCTACTGGAAAAAATGTAACTGAGGGTGTAGAATTTTATAAGGCGAATAATCACGATAGTGTGATTGCATTTGGAGGTGGATCTGCATTGGATGCTGCGAAGACCATCGCATTTATGTCTGGTCAGACTCGTTCTCTTTGGGATTTTGAAGACATTGGTGACAACTGGACACGAGCAGATGTGAACGGGATAGCACCAATAATTGCAGTTCCAACTACTTCAGGTACAGGTTCGGAGGTAGGAAGGGCAGCCGTTATTTTAGATGAAGAAGTGCATTCTAAAAAAATCATCTTTCACCCCAACATGTTGCCAGATCTAATTATAGCAGACCCGGAGCTTACTGTTGGTTTGCCGCCTCACATTACTGCCTGGACAGGAGTAGATGCTATGGTACATGCGTTAGAAGCATATTGTGCCCCTGGTTATCACCCTATGGCAGAGGGGATAGCAATTGAAGCGATTCGAATGATTGCCAAATATTTACCCATTGCTTTTGCTGATGGTAAAAACTTAGAAGCAAGGGGTCAAATGTTGACGGCCTCATCTATGGGAGCTGTGGCTTTTCAAAAAGGATTGGGATCGATACATTCGGTTGCCCATCAATTAGGAGCTATATACAACATTCAACACGGACTGGCTAATTCCATTTTATTGCCTTACGGCATCAAGCAAAATGCTTCTGCCATTGAAGAGAAAATGGTACACCTGTGTATTGTGCTTGGATTGGAAAATCCTGGAACGGATAGGTTTATCCAATACATTCTTGACCTTAGAAAACAGTTCAATATCCCTCATACGTTGAGTGAAGTTGATATCGATGGCAAAATAGCAGTTGAAATTGGCAAGAAAGCTTTTGACGATCCTTCTACTCCTACAAATGCAAAACCCGTTACAGCGCAGGACTTACAGAATTTGTTTACTGCGGCTTTGGTTGGAGATTTGGAAGCCTTGTAAGATACATTTTGTGCTCATAGAAGACTATTGAGCCGTGATCAAATTATAGAACTATGCATCTACTTATAGTAGAAGGAAATAAAAGGGAAACATGGAGTAAACGAGAAGCCAGTGGGGGAGTACCTTACCACAAGCGTTTTCTGGCTATGCTGAAAATCCTATGCCCTGAAGCAAAAGTAGATGTGGCTTTTCCTGCGGATGAAGACGCTCTTCTACCTTCATTAAAGACCATTATGAAGTACGATGGAGTCTTATGGACAGGGAGTTCATTGTATGTCAATGACCCCTCACCATCCGTTGCTGGTCAGCTGACTTTTGCAGAAGATGTATTTAAAAGTGGGGTACCCTTTTATGGCAGCTGTTGGGGGCTTCAAATTGCGGCAGTTGTCGCTGGTGGTACGGTAGGTACTTGTGAAAAGGGTAGAGAGTTTGGTGTTACCAGTCCAATAAGCCTTACCAAAGATGGAGCTAATTATAATGCCTTTAAAGAAAGAACTGGGGAATTTAATGCCCTCTGTATCCATTTGGATGAAGTAACTCAACTACCTGAGAATACTACAATATTGGCGAGCAATGCACATTCTAGAGTACAAGCACTGACGATCAATTATAAAAACTCTGAATTTTTCGGTGTGCAATACCATCCTGAGTTTATGTTCTCTGATTTGGTGTTTATAGCAAGGTATATGTCAAAAACGCTTATCAAAGAAGGTGTCTTTGATAAGGAAGAAGCTGTAGAAAGTTTCGTTTCGAAACTTGAAAAACCGGGTGAATTGCCTGAGTGCGTTTCAAATTATTTAATACACACGCAAGAAGTAAAGTGCTGGCTGGATTATTGTGTGAATCGATAACTTGTATGTATTTTTTTAACCAACAAAATTTAAAAGCCTTTGTTCATGTGGACTTCATTGAGTAGAAAATTCCTGGTATTTGTTGTCTTATGTTTTTCTTTTTTAATAGGGTATTGTGGAGGTGATGCGAATAAAAATACCACTGAAATAAGTGTCTATTGCAATCAGAACAATGACCTTTATCAATTGTTGGTCTCAAATGGTTTGCAATGCAGGCAATTTTCAGATGTGAAAACAGCCATTTCCGAAACCAACAAAAGCGGGATTTTACTGATTCTGGCAAAGGATTACCCTTCTGGAAAAACAGTACTGCCCAAAGATTTTTACCAAACAGTAAAAGAAAAGAAACTGAATGTGTATTTAGAATTTCCGGACCACTTGGAAACTGGCGCTACTGGTGAAATTATGCACACTGAAAAAGAACGTTTGGTTACAACTTCGGATTTCTTTGGAAACGACCTAGCCTTAATGACCATTATGGATGCAGGATTGTTTTCCTATGTAAATGTGCCGGAAAGAACCAGCCATATCAAGGGCGCTAGTGTAGCGGGTTTTAACAAAGCCGTTTACGGACTGGACAATACATCAAATTTTCCGATACTATTTAATGAAGGCAAGGTACTTGTCTCAACAACCAAATTAAGTGATTTCAATAAAAGCCGTTATTCACCTCTAAATGAATGGCAAAAAACAATTGGAAGCATTTTGTCCTTTTTATCCATTGAGATAGATGCTGACAAGGTGAAATGGAAGTCAATCGTAAAACCAACTTATGATCCTTCAATCCCACTACCTAAAAATGCCTATAAGTTGGCAGTAGAAAGAGGAGCGGATTGGTACATAAAAAGTCGTTTTCTTATTCATTCAGAGTGGAAAAGCCATTGGAAGAGTATTGATACACTAAGACTTCCTGTTGGACCTCCAATGGATTTGAATTTGCCGTCTGGTGACGGTTCATTCGGCGTGTTAGAGGGGCATTATTCATACATCAAACCAGATGGAAGCCAGCCGTATAGGTATTGGTTGAGGGCTGACTGTGTGGCTGAGACCGCTATGACTTTTGCAATGGCAGATAACATAAAAGGAAACGCACAAGGAAGGGAAATCACAAAAAACCTGATGGATTTCTTGCTCAACTCCGATGCTTTTAAAACGCCTAATAGTAAGAACCCAAACATGTCTTCTTACGGTTTAGTAGGATGGTCTGGAACACATCCGCACAAATATTATGGAGACGACAATGCACGTGTGTTACTGGGGTCAATTTTAGCAGCACAATATGCAGGCAATGGCAAATGGGACAAGCAGATCCTTGAATTGATTTTGGCGAACTTCAGAACTTCAAGTGAAACAGGTTTTCGCAGAAATTCCTTAGTTGGGCCAGACATTGAAGAGCAAACATGGCAAACATTAATGAAGGGACAGATCGTAAATCCTGCGCCTCATTTTGAGTCCTGGCTGTGGGCTACTTATATATGGCTTTATGACAAAACCGGTTATCAGCCATTGCTCGATAAGGCAAAACGAGGCATTAAAATCACCATGGAAAATTACCCAAACAATTGGATATGGACCAATGGCATCCAACAGGAACGTGCAAGGATGATTTTGCCTTTGGCGTGGTTGGTTCGTGCCGAAGATACTGCCGAACACCGAAAATGGTTGAGCACTATCTGTGATGCATTGTTAAAGAATCAAGTAGAATCAGGTGCGCTGAGGGAAGAGCTCGGAGAGAATAATAAAGGAAAATATGGAGCTCCTAAGACCAATGAAAACTATGGACACAATGAAGCGCCAGTAATCCATACCAATGGCGACCCGGTTGCTGATATGTTGTACACCAGTAACTTTGCATTTTTTGCATTGAATGAAGCAGCTCAGGCTACTAAAAATCCTAAATACATAGAAGCAGTAGATAAATTGGCTGATTTTATGGTACGGATCCAAAGTACCTCTACCGGTCGAGGGGATTTAGATGGGTGTTGGTTTAGGGCTTTTGATTATGAAAACTGGGAATACTATGGCTCCAATGCGGATCATGGATGGGGTGCATGGGGTACGCTAACTGGTTGGACGCAGAGCTTTATCACAACTACCTTGGCATTAAAACTCAAAAATACCAGCTATTGGGAAGCAACCAGAAAATCAAGCATTGGTAACGATATGGAAACGGCGTGGCAACAAATGTTGCCAGGTGTCAAACATTGAGAATTTTTCAGAAAAGAATAAGACTATAACGGGTTGATTTCTTCTTTTTTATTTACATATATTCAAAAAATGTAGATAAATATGAAAAATGGTATAATATTGGTTGCTGAAAACGGTATCTATTTCTAGGTTCAGAACCTCCTTGCTTGGTTGGAAATTACAGTATGTGATTCGATTTAAGTAAAAAAGCACATTTTGAAACCAACCAAAAACAGGAAATCCTATTTCATGTGGTATTGAACGGCAGTAGATTTTTAAAAAAAAATATATTTTTAAGATAGACAAAAAAGAAATGTTTAAAGTAACTCAAAAAATAGCGCTCATTGGTATAATAGCCTCAATGCTTTTTGCGTGTGATCCTGCTGGACAAAAGCAGTCACCCGACCTCAAAGGCAAAAGGGTAGTGGTGATTGGCATAGATGCCATGAGTCCTGATGGGATTGTAAATGCCCCTACGCCAGTAATGGATATGATGATGAAAGAGGGTGCTTATACCTTGAATGGTAGGGGAGTATTGCCAACCTCAAGTAGCACCAACTGGAAATCAATGGTTTCTGGGACAGGTCCTGAGCACCATGGCGTTACCTCCAACAATTGGGAAAAGGATGATTTCACTTTGCCTCCAGTCGATACAGGAGTGGAAGATTTTCAGCCAACCATATTTGGTGTGGCGAGGCAGCAAAAGCCGGAAATGAAAATCGGTGCTGCATACAATTGGAGAGGGTTTGGTAGGTTGATAGAGCTAAGTGCGTTGGATTACGACATCTATGAGGCAACCGGAAAAGAGGAGATTGATGAGGACGAAACCACCCAACTGGCTGTGGATTATATCAAAAATGAAAAACCGGATTTTTTGTTTGTTCATTTAGACCATGTAGATCATGTAGGACATCATGACGGGCACAAAACTGCTAATTATTATGAAGCAGTATCAAAAGCTGATAAGTTGATAGGAGACATTGTACAAGCTACAAAAGATGCAGGTGTATTTGATGAAACCATTTTTATAGTTTCTGCAGACCATGGCGGTATTGGGTATGGTCATGGTGGTGAAACCCTAGACGAATTAGAGATTCCATTCATTCTTTATGGCAATGGGATCAAGAAAAATTACCTGATCAAGCATCAAGTAATGACCTATGACAATGCCGCTACTGTGGCTTATATCTTAGGCGTGAAACCTCCATATACTTGGATTGGCCGACCTGTGGAAAGTGCTTTTGTAGGAGGAAATGAGCCCGATATGGGGGATGCGAAACCTTTGATTGCTTCGCCTGTCATCTTTCCAAAGCCTGAGTTATTCGATCCCGCTGGTGGACTCTATGTAGATCAAGAGGCGGTTGTAAAAATAGAAAGCCAAGTGAAAGGAGCAGAAATAAGGTACACGTTGGATGGCAGCACGCCAACCAATCAATCGAATTTGTACTCAAAAGAATTTAAACTTGAAAAAAGTGCATTGGTATTGGCCAAAGCATTCTATAAGGGAGCTGACGGGGCACAAGAAAGCAATGCGACCAAAGCGTATTTTAGGGTGGTGAAAAGTGGAGGCAAGAATGGTGTCAACTACAGCTACTTTGAAGGTAGTGGTTGGTCTTTCATTCCAGTGATTTCGAGTTTAAAGGCTAAAAAATCAGGTAAGAAATATGAATTTAGAATTGATGACATCAATGACAGAGGAGATCAGTTTGTGATCAGGTTTGTTTCATATATCCAAATTGATCAAGATGGGTCTTATAAATTTTACACCAACTCTGATGATGGCAGCAAGCTGTACATCAATGACGACCTTATTGTTGACAATGACGGTGACCATGGTACTATTGAAAGGGCAGGAAGCATCGATTTGAAGAAAGGGCTTCATAAAATCACGGTTGACTACTTGAACGCAGGAGGAGGTGCATGGCTCGATGCTTTCTACAAAGGACCTGGAATTCAAAAACAAATTATCCCTGCTGATAAATTGTTTTTGAAAGCTTCAAAATAAGAAGAATTCCCTATCAGATGCGAGGTAGTTTTCTTTTGACCTTTAGTTGATGCAGAGAAAAATTGCAGCACAACATTTTTCCTTCTGGCTCAAACTTGCGCCCAACAACAAAGTATGCGATTGGAGAATTCTCTCCAATCGCATACCTCAAGGGAGTAATCGACTAAAAATAGCATTACGAAATGTAGCCAATGCAGTTGGTAACCTCAAAGAATCTGATTTGGCAAAGTTCTTTGTTAAAATTGCCTTCGAAAAAGGTAGACAAAATGCCATTAATGCCACTGCCAGAAAAACCGCAGTAATCATCTGGAACATGGTCATCAAAAAACAGGCATACATCCCAAGCAATAATTACCTATTTTTAGACCAAATATAACGAATAGTGAGTCGAATGCGTAAACAGATAGCGGGCTTAGGTTTAAACCCAGATGATCTTGGCTTCTCTAGAGCCAATAGAGATAAAATAGCCAAAGATATGCCATCTGATATTCAAGAACTTAACTCATGTTAGTATGTACACTCACAAGACATCACTCATGAACTATGAAACCTTTACACCTCATCCGAACTTAGACACAATCGTAAAATGTCATTGGATTTTGGAGGTTCCGGTTAACATAGGAGCTCCCAAGCAGCGTATAATTCCGGATGGCTGCATCGAAATGTGCTTCATTCTTGGTGATGATGTGAAAAGATTCACTTCTGAATCGGAATATATTATTCAACCACGAGCAATGGTGTTTGGGCAGATTACCCAACCCTATTATGTACAGCCTACTGGCTATGTGAACACTTTCGCTGTTCGGTTTTACCCCTATGGTTTTGCCAACTTCATAACAAAACCAATTCATGAGTTGGCAGACAAGGAAACGCCCTTATCTTCTTTGTTTGAAGAGAACTCAGTAAGAAAACTGGAACAAACAATATTTGAGGCAACATCAACCAAATCCAGAATAGAAGCAATAGAAGGTTTCTTATTGGACAAACTCACAGACCCATCGGTCATAGACAACATTGTGAAATCAACGATAGAAACCCTCACCAGTACCAAAGGTAGCGCCCCTATCACTTCAATACTTGCGAAGGATTTGTCTAAAAGAAGAAACCTTGAGCGAAAATTCTTAAAACAAGTTGGGATTAGCCCAAAACAACTTGGCAAAATAATAAGGTTACAAGCTGCCTTAAAATTGATCCTAAGTAATCAAGGAGAAAAAAAATTAACTCAGGTTGCATACGAGAGCGAATACTACGATCAAGCACATTTCATTAAAGATTTCAAAGAGTTTACTGGAACAAACCCTAAGGAATACTTAAATGATAATCAAATGACCCTTTCATCTCTCATCTATTCCAAAGACTAATCTGTCGCACTTTTACAATTTCTCTTTTTGGAATAGATGTAACTATGCAGTATGCGAAAGAAAAATTTAATAAAAAAAAGAATTTGGAATGGACTAATTGCATTCGCAATGGGTTTCATGATATGCTTTAACCCAACCAAAGGGATTGCCCAACCAAAAAGTTCATCCAGCAATCAAAATTTCAACACCATGAATAGTTACGTTTCAATTTTTGAAATTCCAGCCACTGATATTACAAGGGCTGTCAAATTCTATCAATCAGTATTTGATATTACAATTGAGCAAATGTCTTTTACAGGAATGGAAATGGGTCTATTTCCATATAAGGATCAGATGGTAACCGGAGTAATTATGAAAGGGGAAGGATACGAACCTTCCGCTAACGGGACCACCATTTATCTCAACGGTGGTGAAAACCTTCAAATAATACTTGATAAAGTGGAAAAAAGCGGTGGCAGGGTTGTTGTTCCCAAGACACCACATGCAGATGAAAGTGGATTCTTTGCACTATTTCTAGATTCAGAAGGGAATAAAATGGGATTGCACTCACCTAACTAAACAAAGGTGAAAAAGCATAACAAACACTATCATCCATAAGGTAATAGAGCTATTTGCAAAGGCTGGTGTTATAAGACTTTAGTAGAAATTTGAAAAGTTTGCTTACGTATGATAGCCAGGCAATGTCTATGCTAAAAACAAGTGTATGGTTCTTTTTTTAATCCTATTTCTCCATTTTTTCAAGACAGGGTGTTCTTCGTTTTACCACAGATTCTATTCTGTGAAGTAATTTATTTCCTTCATTGCGTACACGCACTTTACTTTTTCCATATTTAGTTGACGAGTTCTTCCATTTTTGTTTACAGCAAGCGTAAAAAGCGGCAATTAAAGCTTGACATTAAACTAAAGAAATAGTTGTACCCAAATAGAATAACTTCCAAACAATAGAAATTATATTCGCCTATGTTGAAAAGTTGTTTGCTTTCAAAAAATTTGAAATCCGAACTTTTAAAACGAATATAGCCTATAGAATTTAACAAAGGAAAATTCGTTTTGGATCTAACCACTATTTAAACAAGCCGCTAAACCATGAAAAAAAATATTCCAGTTGTTCTCTTATTATTTGTAACACTTCAGGTCAGTGCACAGCAAATTGAAGGTCCGTTACGGGTAAACCCAGAAAACGGGCGCTATTTTACCGATGATTCGGGCAAGGCAATTTATTTAACCGGTTCGCATACTTGGGCAAATTTTCAGGAAAGCAGAACGCCAGACGAATCACTTTTCGATTATGGCGCATACTTAAAAATGCTTAAAGAATACAACCATAATTTTATTCGACAATGGACCTGGGAACATGCCAAAAATGCTTCTTGGACCAAGGATGAAGTTGTTTTTTCACCACTGCCCTACAAAACAGTAAAAAGAAAGGGCAAAGAATTTTATGATGTTTCGCAATGGAATGAAGACTATTTTAAACGCCTTCGTACGCGAGTGAAAGAAGCTGGGGACATGGGCATTTATGTTTCGGTTATGCTTTTCCAAGGTTGGAGTCAAAATCGCTTGGAAACACCAGGAAGTGACCCTTGGGAATACCATCCATTGAACAATATAAATGGGGTTGGGAAATCAGTTGAAAATAATGGTTTTGATGATGAAAAAATGGGCACTTTACATTCGTTGAATAATGGCGATGTGCTTGAACATCAAGAAGCTTATGTGAAAAAAGTGATTGAAACAGTAAACGATCTTGATAATGTGCTTTACGAGATTATAAATGAAGGCGGTACCAAAAAGTGGCAATACCACATGATAAATTTGGTAAAAAAAATCGAAAAGTTGATGCCCAGACAGCACCCTGTGGGTATGACGCCTTCTGTGGTTGTAAGCCCGCCAATGTTCAATGATGATTTATGGGAAAGTCCTGCAGATTGGATCTCACCAACTCCAGAGCCCATCTCTTGGATGTACAAGGGCACCAATTACCTTCAAGATTATAAAAATGATCCGCCAGCAAATACTGGTGAAAAGGTAATTATTCTAGATACGGATCATTTGGGAGGCCACTGGGGTACGTATATGTGGGCATGGAAATCTTTTGTTCGTGGACATAATCCTATTTTTATGGATTCTTGGGTACCCTTGGCAGGTAACTACGATAGGCAGCAAAGTCCTTATATATTTTATATCGGTGGTGTAA
>CAXBNB010000023.1:0-14541 GCA_963976505.1 uncultured Reichenbachiellaceae bacterium | reverse complement strand
GTTCATCTTCACTAGTCAGCCCAATCAACCTGTATGATGAAAAAGGTCTTGAGTCAGCATTGTATGGTGGCTATGAATACGACATCAGCAATAAACTCAGTGTATATGGCGGGCTAAGGCTTTCTATTTTCAATAGTTTTGGTCCCGGCCAGTCATTCACTTACCTACCTAACAGCCCAAAAGAACCTGAATTCATAGAAGACACTACCTATCACGCAAACAATGAATTGATCAAAACCTATATAGGTCCAGAAATCCGAATGTCTGGTAGGTACAAATTGAAAGATGACCTTTCGGTGAAGTTTTCATATGATAGAATGAACCAATACATCCATGTGCTTTCCAACACTACATCGATCTCTCCGACGGACAACTGGAGACTGAGTAGTGATGCCATCAAACCACAAACGGGAAATCAATATTCGGTTGGGTTGTACAAAACTTTTTATGGCACAAGCCTAGAGCTCTCAATAGAAGGCTACTACAAAAAGGTGAAAAATATTTTGGAATATAAAGATGGAGCTGATCTATTGTTGAATGAAACTTTGGAAACTGAAATAATAAGTGCCAAGGGTAAATCCTATGGTTTAGAAATTTTACTCAAAAAGAATTCGGGTAAATTCAGTGGATGGTTGAGCTACACCTATGCCAGGTCATTGATCCAGGCCAACGGCTTGTACAGCGTGGAGCAAATCAATTCTGGAGCCTACTATCCATCCAACTACGACAAGCCTCATGCAGTGGTACTCGTGTCCAATTTCAAAATCAACAGAAGAGTCAACATCTCATTTAATGTAAACTACAGCACTGGAAGACCGGCTACTTTCCCTGTGACGAAATACATATTTAAAGACCAACCTCTTTTGTTATATACAGACAGAAATCAATATAGGATTCCTCATTATTTCAGGACAGACTTAGCTTTTAACTTTGAAGGAAATCACAAAGTACATAAAAAAATTCATGGTTCTTGGTCATTTTCAATATATAACCTAACCAGTCGTTCCAATGCTTATTCTGTCTTTTTCAGAAGTGAAAATGAAGAAATCAAAGGGTACAAACTATCAGTATTTAAAAATGCAATACCTACTGTAACCTACCATTTCCAACTTCAATGAAATCAACATCTCTATATATAGCATTGATTTCATTAATTGGTTTAGGGAGCTGCCTAGAACCATTTGAACCCAAACTAACTGATAGCAACAGAGAATTTTTTGTAGTAGATGGAATTATTACAGATCAAGAAGGACCATATATTGTCAAAATCTCAAAAAGTAAATCTCTGGTAATTGAAAACAAACCCGTTTCCAACCTTGATGTAAAGATAGAAGATGAAGATGGCAATATTGAATCCTTATGGGAAAGTAGTCCCGGAGTTTATCAAACCGTAAGCTTGCAAGGACAGGTCAACAAAAGCTACAGGTTGATTCTAAACAATGGAAGTAGTCACTACCAATCTACCTGGGAAAAGATACCTCCTTCGGCCACTATTGACAGCATCTATTATAGAGTGGAAGACAAAGCAACTACAGACAAAGAAGAAAATTTAACAGGTGTTCAATTTTTCGTCGATAGCCATGGCGACACTGAAAGTACCCGATACTATAGATATGAGTGGGAAGAAGTATGGAAAATTGGTGTCTATTGGGCATCATACTACGACTATTTGGGCGATGACAAAATCAAGACAACTGATAATCCACGCTACACATGCTGGAAATATGGAAGCCCTACAAGTATCAATATCGCAACGACCGAAGGGTTAAAAGAAAATGTTTTATCAAGACACCTTTTAGGCTTTATTACAGGGGAAGAAGAAAGATTCACCCAACGGTATAGCTTCTTGGTAAAACAATTTGCGTTAGAGGAAAAAGAGTACCTGTTCTGGAAAAATCTCCAAGAATCCAATGAGGAAATTGGAGGTCTATTCGATCGCCAGCCAGCTAAGGTATTGAGCAATTTATCAAACCCTTCTGATCCCAAGGATGAAATTCTTGGATATTTTTCTGCCTCTGGTCTCAAAGAAAAAAGAGTATATATCAATAGCGGTGAGGTACCGAGAGAATTATTTCGTCGACCGCAATGCTTCCCACTAGATACACTTACAAAAGACAGTCTAGGGTCTGTATATGAATCTGCCATATTTGATCAGATAAAAAACGGAAAATTCTTCTACGACCTTCTTTATTCGCTAGACCCGCAACCTTATGGGATACTATTATCTAAACCTTCTTGCTCTGACTGCACCAAAAAAGGTGGAAAGCTTGATAAACCTAACTTTTGGGATGAATAAAAAAAATACCATATCTGTGTCTTTAGTGGTTTTTGCCATGCTTTTCTGTTCTTGTAATTTAAGTGCGCAGGAAACTGTTGCCTCTGAAAAAGAACTGACAGATGTCTTTGAGGCTCAAGTCACCAACATCCATCAGGAAAAAGTATTCGTACACACCGATAGACAAATTTACATCACAGGTGAAACCATCTGGATGAGTACCTATTGCATAGATGCTTCTTTTCACCTCCCAGTAAATGTATCCAAAGTACTTAACATCGAACTTTTCAATGCAGATGGACAGGCCGTGAAGCAGGAGCGGATTCAGTTGTCAGGCGGATTGGGATCAGGTCAAATATTCGTATCTCCAGACATCCAATCAGGAGTTTATACAATGAGGGCTTATACCAATTGGATGAAAAATTTTGAACATGAGCTGGTTTTTCAAAAACAACTCCATGTTATCAACCCTGTATCTAAGCCTGATAGCGAGCAGAAAATACAGGAAGAAAATAAAACAATTGTCAACTTTTTTCCTGAAGGAGGAAATCTCATAAATGGGTTGAAGAGTAAAGTTGCCGTGAAAATCAACGACAACATGGGACAACCTTTATCACTTACAGGAGTCGTGTATGACAACAGTGACAATGAAGTAGCAAAATTCAACACTTCAAGTTTAGGTTATGCCCATTTCTACATTGCCCCACAGCAAGGGAAAACCTATATAGCCCGAGTAGCCCGTGACAGTTTGATAGAAAAACACCTGCTGCCGGTAGCTCAGAAATCAGGATTGGTCATGCACCTCTCCTCTTCTAAAAATGGGGATTATGAGTTGTCATTGAATACTTCGAAAGGGACTTTTACAAATGGTGTAAATGTCATAATCCAAAATAGAGGTGTGATCCAACAAATCACCAAACTTGACCTACCAACTCAAAGCAATCTTTCGCTACCTCTTAAGTCATTAAAGGAAGGTATTTCTCAAATTACATGTATGGATGATCAGTTCAATCCTATAGCAGAAAGGTTGGTATTCCGATTTCCTGAAACCAACTCTTCACTTGACCTGAAACTAGACCAAACAGAATACTCTAAAAGGGAAAAAGTTGCACTTCGTATAAAGGATGAGTCATTGAAATCCTCTGACTTAGCCCAATTGTCTCTGTCAGTTTTCCGATCCGGCGGTTCAGATATTACAAATGGCAACATTATTAGCAACCTGCTACTGACATCAGACATCAAAGGTGAGGTCCTCAATCCATCGATCTATTTTGACCGAAAAAATATGGCGAGGAAAAATCAAATGGATTTGCTCATGATGACTCATGGCTGGAGAAGATTCGTGTGGCAAGATGTCCTGAGCAAAAAGGAATTCAAAATCACTTACCCTGCTGAAATCAATGCTCCTATCCTATCTGGGCAACTTAACAAAAACACTTTCAATAAATTACCAAAATCTGTATTGCTTAACTTTCTAGGCAAAACTTCTGTCATGAGTTCCATGGACATAGATGATGACGGGATTTTTCATTTTGAAATTCCCTTTAGACTAGACAATAAAAACGTTTACTTTCTTCTCAACTATGACACTTTAAGGACTGAGCAACTCTCCTTGTATTCGCCTTTTGATTTGGGATATAAAAAGTCTCCTATTCCTCAAAAAACATGGTCAATTGAATCGAAACAATACCTCGAAACCCTCAACAGCAACATCCAAATCTCACAGGTATATAGAGCATACAATCAGATCAACGGTAAGCCGTTTTTACAAGATAAAGTTAGCACTCATTTTTACGGAAAATCTGATTACGAATACCTTCTTGATAATTTCACTCGCTTTGAAACCGTTAAAGATTTATTTATTGAATACATCAGATCAGCTGTAATCAGAAGGAGACAAAAGCAAAATAGTTTTCATGTTTACAATGATCTTGTTTTGCAGGGAAGAGCATTGACAATGATCGACGGTATCGCCATTTGGGATGCTGATTTTATATTGGATTTTGATCCCCTAAAAGTGGAAAAAATAGACGTTGTAAATGACCTTTACTATGTCGGAAACAATACCTATTCAGGCATCATAAACCTCACCACTTACAATGGCGATTTTGCAGAAGAGGAATTACCTGAGTACCTAGTAAAAAAAGCTTATCATGGGCTTCAACAAACCAGAGAATTTCACATTCCTACTTACGAATACAATACAGAAGCCTTCAAAAGAATTCCTGATTATCGCAACACATTATATTGGAATCCTAACATTACCTTGAAGGGCAATAAGGAAATAGAAATAGGCTTTTTTACTTCAGATGATTCAGGAGAATATATTATTGAGATCAATGGCATCACTCATTCTGGTCAGCCAATATATAGTAAAAGTGGATTCAGTGTAAAAAACAATGTTCCTTAGAAAGGTTTTTTGAACAGGTCTATTTTCACAGTCACGCCGTATGAGAACCCCGCCAGTTCACCTTGAACTAGGCCTTGTAATTTCAAATCACTCATCATGCGATAACCGACATTAAACTTGACTTTAATTTGGTTAAAAGGATTGATTTCAAAACCAATATCTGGGTGCATTATATAGACACTTTGTTTAACAATGCCCATTTCCCCATTAGTATTAAACAAACGGACTGATCCTTGACCTACTCTAGTTCCAAAGTTCAAAGTTGATGATTTTGATATGCGATGATTGTAACTGGTCAACACCCCACCATGAATGTATTTCATTTTAAATTGACGTGGGAGGCCAATGCTCTCAAATGAAAGATCGTCGGAATTCCAAGCACTAAACACACCTAGGTTCACCCTGTTGTTGATGGTAATTCCTGCACTAAAACCTTTTTCTATAATGGTTCTATTGTCACCATTTATTTGTTCCACACTTAAAGATACAAATGGAACAATCGTATTTGTCTGGTTGTGCTCTAAGCTATCCAATTCGGTATTTGCAAACACTGAAAAGCAGATGCAAAACGAAAATGTGGATAGTATAGTAAACCTGAGTTTCTTCATAAACAAAACGATCTTGCTTTAAGCTACTCAAATAATATCAAATATCCCTTCATTAAACAGAAGAAATATTGGAATATGACTAATACACTACCATTTTCACTACTTAAATATCTTGCTCCCGACATTTAAGTAAATGTGTTTATTCATTCCTCAGTGAATTTACCGGATTTGACAGAGCTACTTTTCCTGCTAGATTAGTAACTATAATCAAAGCATAAAGGAGTACCGAAACTCCCGCCACAGGAAATATCCACCAGTTAATCTCAATATGAATTGGGTACCGTTCGAGATATGAATCGAGTAAGTACCAAGTAAGCGGAGTTGAAATAAAGAATGAAATCACAACGAGTCTTGAAAACTCCTTTGACATCATTGCAATCAATCCTGTTACCGAGGCTCCCAGTACTTTCCTGATTCCTATTTCCTTATTGCGCTGCTGAGCCGTGTAGGAGGCCAGACCATAGAGCCCCAGACCTGTAATGACAATTGCTAGGATCGAAAACAAAGTAGTGAGCTTGCGTGTCATCGTAATGGCAGTAAATTTTTTCTGAAACTCTACATCAGCAAATTTGTATTCAAATGGGTAGGCCGGATTGTGTTTTTCAAAAACCTTTTGCACCGTTTTTAATGACGTTTGCAAATTATTTGTTTGTTTGAGCCTCACCGACAATACATTGACCCAGTCATTGTCCATAATCATAAACATGGGCTTTACTGCCTGATAAGGAGAACCCATCAGCACATCATCCACTACACCAATCAAAGTTCTTTTCTTCCCCCAAAGATCCAATTTGGTGCCTATTGGATCTTCCAACCCCATGATATCCAACCCAGCCTTGTTGATGAGAATTGCTGCTGTGTCGGTTGAAAATTCTTTTGAGAAATCTCTACCTTGTAATAGCTTGACACCCATCGTTTTGGTGTAATCATACTCAGTGGCAATAGTAGTAAACAACACCTTGAGTGTTTCGGGTTTCCCAGGCCAACCTAGGAAATTATTCGAGTTGATGTTTGTTATGCTGCTATTGGACTTTGTCACTGACTCTACTACTCCTGATTGCAACAGGTCATTTTTGAGCACATCATAATTCTTGTCAAGATCATCAGTATTCTCAATTGAAATTAAGTTCTCTTGATTGTACCCAAGCTCCCTCCCTTTCACCAAATCTATTTGTTTGAAAATAACAATCGTGCTAATAATCAATAAAATAGAAAACCCAAACTGGAGAATTACCAATATTTTGCGAGGCAGTGCCGCATTCTTTCCCACTTGTATGCTTCCCTTTAGTGTAGTGACTGGCTTAAAAGATGACAAGTAAAAAGCCGGATAACTGCCAGACAATACGCCTGTAATAAAAATCACAACAAAAGAGACCAGCCAAAACTTGCTTGAAGAATAATCTATGAAAAGTTCTTTATCTACTAAAGTGTTGTAAAAAGGCATGGCCACTTCAGAAATTAAAATAGCAAAGGCAAAAGCAATCATTGAAATAAACAACGACTCTCCAATGAAATGAAGGATCAAGTCAAACCTTTTCGATCCTAAAGTTTTTCGGATTCCAACCTCTCTAGCCCTACGCTCAGACCTAGCAGTAGCTAGATTCATAAAGTTGATACAGGCAATAATCAATATAAATATGGCAATCACGCTAAACAACTGAACATGATCACTCCTACCACCTGTGAGTTTGCCATTTTCAAAATTGGAATTCAATCTCCAACTGAGCAGTGGATGGAGAAATAGCTCATTGGGAATATCAGTTTCCCCGTTTTCAACCAACAGCTTACTTATGCCCTCTTCTGCAGCTGTATGCTGCGAAGGATCAAAAAGTTCTACAAAAACCTGAAAGGAATAATTGCCCCAATTCTTTTTGTTTTCAACTACCCATGGGCTTACAGCTTGCCAATTCTTCCATGAAATCAAGTAATCAAATTCAAAGGATGAATTACCTGGAATATCCTCCAAAACACCTGTCACTTTTAATGAACTCTCATCATCCACTTGGATTATCTTCCCCATGGCATCTTGATCTTTAAAGAGGACTTTGGCAAGAGATTCCGTTATAACAATAGAAGTAGGGTCATCCAAAACGGTTTCTGTGCTTCCTGATATTAATGGAAATTCAAACATTTCCAGAAATTCTTCGCTCACATAATACCCTGATTTAATGATTCTCGTATCTTTCACTGTTAACAAATGGTTGCCTCCCCAATTGGATACCGCTGTATTTTTGATCCTGCTATCACTCGTCTTTAAAGCTTCGTAAGTAGGAAGCGGAACAGAATTCCATGAATTGATTTTACCATCAAACTCAGCATGGACCCAAAGCTGGTACAAGTTTTTGGCTTTTGGATGAAATGAATCATAGGAAGTTTCATCAGAGACCCAGAGTAAAATCAAAATACTACACACAATACCAATAGATAATCCCGAGATATTGATAATGGAATAGAGCTTGTTTTTGAATATATTCCGAATGGTTAGGAGGAAGAAGTTTTTAATCATCTGTAAAATGTGGATACAATTTATTAGATGTAGGGAAACTCAAAAAAGTTGCATGAGCCTGTCATTTTTTTGATTTGGTAGAATATTATTTCTTACTTTTGATACGGGCTGTTACCTCTAACATGAATTAACCAGAACAGAAATTCCATTAAACATTAAAATAAATAAAATGAGGAGATTTGAAAATAAAGTATTGGTTGTGACAGGTGCTGGAATTGGAATTGGATATGAAATCGCAAGAAAATTTGCACAAGAAGGCGCTACAGTTGCACTCAACGATCTCGATGAATCACTTACGCAACAGGCAGCTCTATCAATTACTCAAGAGGGAGGAAAATGTGTTGGTATTGCAGGAGATGCATCCAGTGTGATTTTTATCCAGCAATTGATCCAACAGGTAAATAAAGAATTTGGAAAAATAGACATTGTTATACCCAATGCAGGAATCACCTTATTTGATAGCTTCTTAAACTATACAGAAGAGAAATTGTCGAAAGTTATTCAGTTAAATATAGTTGGGTCTTTTTTCTTACTGCAGGCTGCTTCTAAAGTAATGATTGAAAACAAGACAAAAGGAAAGCTCATCGTGATGTCCTCTGTAACAGGACATCAGGCACATCAAGACTTGGCCGCTTACGGGCTAACTAAAGCCGCCTTGGAGATGCTTGCTCGCTCACTTGTTATTGAACTCTCTCCGTATGGCATAAACATCAATGGAATAGCCCCAGGCGCTACCACTACAGAGCGAACACTCTCAGATAAGAATTATCATTCGACTTGGTCTCAAATCACTCCTTTGGGCAAACCAGCCACCACAGAAGACATTGCCAACGTTGCGCTATTTCTTGCTTCAGCAGAAGCAAATCATATCACAGGTCAAACAATAATAGTAGATGGCGGGTGGACTGCTATCAGCCCTGGCCCAGAGACTGTTAAATAACCTTATATTGGCATCAGTCTATAGACAAATCCGGGTTTCTCTACAGCTACATAAATGTAACCTTTAGGTCCGATTTTTACATTTCTTACTCTACCAATATTCTTCATCATAATCTCTTCTTCCACGATTTTATCCCCCACGATTTTACATCTATTCAGGTATTTAAACCTCAAAGAACCAACCAATAAATCTCCTTTCCAATCGGGATAAATATCAGAATTTACGAATGTCATGCCAGATGGTGCTATAGACGGCACCCAATATAAAATCGGCTGTTGCATGCCATCAGCTTCCAACATGTCGGTAAAGGTAGTACCGTCGTAATTGATGCCGTAAGAAACCTTTGGCCAGCCATAATTCAATCCTTTATTGATAATATTGACTTCATCACCCCCCCTAGGTCCGTGTTCATGTTCCCATATCTTACCAGTTGTTGGGTTCATTGTCACCCCTTGTGGGTTTCTATGCCCGTAAGAAAAAACAGAAGCCACCTTTCCTTCTTGCCCAGCAAATGGATTGTCTGCTGGAATGCTACCATCATCCATTATCCTATGAATCTTTCCACAATAGCTTTCTAAGCTTTGAGGGTTTTCATCCCTATTGCCCCTATCTCCAACTGAGAAATACAAATACCCTTCCTGATCAAACTGCAAGCGCGACCCGTAATGTTGACGTTTGGTAGAATATGGATGCCCTTCAAATATCTTTTTTCCATCAGTTAATTTGTTGCCTTCAAATTTGTAACGGCTTACTGCCGTACCTGACAATGTATCTCCATCTTCGACTTTAAAATCCGAATAGCTCAGGTACAACCATTTGTTACTCTCAAAATCAGGATGCAACTCTATATCTAATAAACCACCCTGCCCTTTATACATGACTTTAGGTGTACCTGAAATCATCTCTTTAGTACCATTTGCATCCACTTTATACAACTCACCAGACCTTTCAGTCACCAAGATATCTCCAGAAGGTAAAAATGTCATCCCCCAGGGATTGGTCATTCCTGAAACGATCGTATCAAGACTGAATTTGACAAGCTCAGTTTCAAAAGTATCTGACTCAAGAGTAACTTCTTGAAAACCATATCTCTCCACATTTTCTATCCCTTTCAGGATATAATCTACAAGGTTATTGATTTCTTGTTCAGAAAATGAAGCCTCCCAACTTGGCATACCAGCATCAGCATATCCGTTTTTTATTGATGCATAAATACTGTCTCTTTCCTTTCCATGTTTCCATTTTCTATCTGCAAATGCCATCATTTGCTCTCCATGGCAACTGGAACAAAATTTCTCGAAATTATCCATCGCCTGTAATGTCGCACTATCCAATACTTCAACTTGTTCAGCGTTCTCATCGGGCATAGATTTTTCAGATGTTTGTGAACACTGAAAATATACGAATGCTATTAAAATGAAGACAAAAATATTCTTGATGATGTTCATAATGTATGGGTTTATCAGGTATTATGGCCTAAAATAGAGAAAATTAAAGATATTTAAACGCATTCTAATGAGAATACTAAAAAGAATGAAATTATTGACAACAAGTTTCAAAAAGAGAAAACCATAATAGTCAGGATTGCAACAATAAAACTATTTGAAAATATTACTTACAGTATGTTCTGAGAGCTGTTTCAGCCTCACCTACATTGAGGTTAGCCGCTAGCTTAAAATCCTTACATGCATTTTTACTTCTTCTTAATTGCACATTGATGGCACCTCTATAAAGATAAGCATCCCCCAATCCATCATCTAGGTTGATTGTAGCATTGTAGGCAACAAGTGCTTTTTTAAATTCTCCCAACTGGTGGAGAGACCTACCTTCCCAGAAGTAAGCCTGAGCCAATTGATCATTAAATTCAATGGCTTTATTGGCATTGTACAAGGCCTGCTTGTAATTTCCCTTTCTATAATAGTGCTTTGCAAGACTCAAATAAGCAGCGGTGTTTTTTGCATCAAGTTCCAATACTGCCTCAAAGTTTACAAAGGCATTTTCGAAATCACCTAGTTCTTCGTAAGACCTCCCTTTATTATAGATGGATTTAATATCACTGGGTTTCAGTTTTAAGAACTCATCATAGGCTGCTATTGCCTCTTCGAATTTTCCAGCGTTAAAAAATATATCTCCTTTTCTTTCGTCTTCATTTCCACATGAAAAAAGTATTGAAATAAGTAAAGTAAATAGTGCTAATCTTTTCATTAAATCACATCGGACTTGCGGTCAAGCAAGTTTCAAGGTTTTAGGTTTCACAATCTATAGTCAGATTTGTATTATGTCGGTTGCATCGAAAAATTAAAAACGCAAAGTTATGGTTTATATTTTAATAATGAATCAACAAAAACTGAATAGAGCTACTAATTTTTTAACAAAAAGTTCAAAATAGAGTTTAATTTTCAACTTGAGCTTTAATAGAAACCGTTTGGGTAGGTGCTGCAGGATCGTTTGAATATATAGTAATCGTTTTCAATTGATTGCCTCGTCTCCCTTGAGAATCAAATTTGGCCGTAAGTGTCGTCGACTCTCCAGGTTTTACGTCATATTCCTGCAATTGAGCTATCACACAATTACAGTTCGACATCACTTTACGAATATTCAGACTGTTCTTTCCTCCATTGGTTAAAGTGAATTGAGTTTCTTTAACCGTATTTTTTGAAATTTTGCCAATATCGGAAATCCTATTCGCAATATTCAATTGCGGTGCTTTTGTCTTTTCTTCTTGAGAAAGTGGCGCAAAGTATTCTGTAATGGTTGCCATTACATTAAGCTCCTTTTCTTGATCGTCACTCTCATCTGTAAAAAACTTAACGTTGTAATTCTGAAAACCTAGATTGTCTTTAAAATTAGGATTAAAATTAATCTTGATTTCTCCTTTTGCTTTTGGCTCTAATGTAGCAGGTTCGAACGATAACTTGATAAATTCAGGGGCTAAAAAATTTCCTGTAAATGACAAAACAGAATCACTTTCATTGTACACTTCAATCTTGCGCATCACCTCTTTTTCGGTGGTAACTCTACCCATGTTTACGGTTTTGTTTTTCATTCTAAGTGCCCCGATCTTCACCCTCAACTCCTCTTCCAATGTCTTTACCTTTGGGATTACATTACCTTGGATGTATAATACTTCTCTAGGATTTTCGCCATTGCTAGTAATAGTAAGAGACTTCTTAAAAGCTCCTGGTCGATTCAAAGGATTGTATTGTGCTTTTACAAACCCTTTTTTTCCAGGCATTACTGGTTCTTTTGACCATCCAGGTGTAGTACAACCACAGGATGCCTTTACAGTACTTATTATTAGCGGTGTAGTCCCTGTATTGGTGAATTCAAATTGATAGGTAATCGGCCCATCCTCTTCTTTCACGTCACCAAAATCATGAGTTTCTTCTACGAACTCAAACTTTCCCTTTTCTTGTGCAGATACTATATAACCAGAAAGCAATAATACCAATAAATAAAAAATTCTCATGTTGTGTGAAATTTGACCAATTAAATAATTACAAATAAACAATAATAGAAGAACGTAACAAAGGGAAATAATTTTATTTAATTTGTAAGAAAAAATCAATGACGAGAGTTTTAACGGGAATACAAAGTTCAGGAAAGCCACACCTTGGCAATATTTTAGGAGCGATTCAACCTGCGATTAATTTATCAAAAACACAAAAAGAGGAGTCTCTGCTTTTTATAGCAGATTTGCATTCATTAACTACAATTAAGAATCCAAAAGAGCGACAAGACAACACCAAAGCAGTAGCTGCTGCATGGCTTGCTTTTGGCTTGGATACAGATAAATCCATTTTTTACAGGCAATCAAAAGTAACAGAAGTTTGTGAACTGTCATGGTACTTAAATTGCCTCACCCCTTTTCCAATGCTCGCCAATGCGCATTCATTTAAAGACAAATCAGATAGACTTGCAGATGTGAACTCAGGATTATTCACTTACCCTGTACTAATGGCTGCCGATATTCTATTGTATGATGCCAATATCGTTCCCGTTGGGAAGGATCAAAAGCAACACTTGGAAATCACCCGTGATATTGCTAAAATCTTCAACAACCAATATGGAGAGACCTTTGTAATGCCAGAAGCCAGAATAGATGAGCATTTAATGACCATACCAGGTACTGATGGGCAGAAAATGAGTAAATCTTATGGTAACATTATTGACCTATTCTTACCCGAAAAAAAATTAAAGAAGAATGTGATGGGAATCATCACAGACTCCACCCCTCTCGAAGAACCTAAAGATCCAGACATTTGCAATGTTTATAATATATATAAAACCATCGCAAATGATGAGCAAATTTTACAAATAAGAAAAAGTTATGCGGGAGGAAATTATGGTTATGGACATGCAAAAACAGAATTGTTTGAGCTATTATTGACAAAGTTTTCCGAGGAAAGGAAGTTGTACAACTATTACATGGACAATGAAGAAGAATTGGAAAGAGCTCTGATCGAAGGAGAAAATAAAGCAAAGGATATAGCTCAAACCGTACTATCAAGGGCTAGAAAGAACATAGGATACTAACTTAAACTAAACGACTTATATGGAATCATCTGTTAAAAAAGCAATAGATCAATGGCTGGGAAGCAGCATAGATCAGAGTGACAAAGACACTATCAATCAGTTAATAAAAGATGGAAATGAAACTGAACTAACAGATTCGTTTTACAAAGAGTTAGAATTTGGTACTGGAGGTCTAAGAGGTATTATGGGTATCGGCCCAAACCGAATGAACAAATATACCATTGGCATGGCTACTCAGGGACTTGCCAACTACCTCAAATCAGTTTACACCAATCAGCAAATAAGTGTAGCCATTGCTTATGACAGCAGAAACAACAGTGATTTTTTTGCAGAAACAACTGCAGCCGTTTTTTCCGCCAATGGCATTAAAGTCTATCTTTTTGAAGAATTAAGACCTACACCAGAATTATCTTTTGCCATACGACATTTGAAATGTAAGAGTGGTGTAGTAATAACTGCCTCACATAATCCGAAAGAATACAGTGGCTACAAAGCATACTGGGATGATGGTTCTCAAATCATCGCGCCACACGACACCAATATTATTGGCGAAGTACGCAAGATCAGTGACATGAGTCAGGTAAACTTTAAAGCAGACGAATCACTCATCGAAAAAATAGGACTTGAAGTTGACAATGCTTACCTCGATGCAGTTGCACAGCAAGTACTATCTCCTGAATCAATTAAGAATCAAAGTGACTTATCCATAGTATTCTCGCCGATACATGGCACGGGAATAACAATGACTCCTCCTATTTTGAAGAAAATAGGATTCAAAAATGTACATATTGTAGAAGAGCAGTCTGTGCCTGACGGCAATTTCCCGACAGTTGTTTACCCAAATCCTGAAGAACAAGAAGCAATGGCAATGGCTTTGGCCAAAGCGCAAGAACTAGATGCGGATTTGGTATTGGCCACTGATCCTGATGCCGATCGCGTTGGCATAGCTGTAAAAAATTCCAATGGTGAATTTCAATTGCTCAATGGAAACCAAACAGGTGTGCTAATCATTTATTATTTGTGTAAAAAATGGAAAGAGAATGGCAAATTGGATGGAAATCAGTTTATTGTAAAAACCATCGTAACGACAGAATTGATAAAGGACATTGCTGACAGTTATAATATCGACTGTTACGATACCTTAACAGGTTTTAAATTCATTGCCGGTCTTATCAGAGAACTAGAAGGCAAGAAAAAATTCATAGGTGGTGGAGAAGAAAGTTATGGATACCTTATAGGAGACTCTGTCCGAGACAAAGATGCCAT
>CAXBNB010000022.1:0-14692 GCA_963976505.1 uncultured Reichenbachiellaceae bacterium | reverse complement strand
GTGTTGATGCTAGGTATTGCCTATTCCTCTTCAATCGGAGGTATTTCTACTTTGATCGGTACACCTCCCAACTTGGTATTGGCTGGAGTAGTTGAAGAATTTTATGGAATAGAAATTGCCTTTGGAAATTGGTTTTTGCTGGTATTTCCAATCAGTATAGTGTTGCTATTTATTTGTTGGAAATTTCTAGTTACCTATGCTTTCCCTCTTAAGTCGAAGGTGTTGCCCGGGGGCAAGGCAGAGATAATTGAAAGGATAAAGGAATTAGGAAAACTCAAATTTGAAGAAAAATTGATCCTTGGAGTTTTTCTAGTAACAGCTTTTTCTTGGATTACAAGGTCATTTTTATTGGTGAAGATATTACCTGCAATTGATGATTCCATGATAGCCATTATAGGCGCAGTTGCCTTATTTATATTGCCTGCAAAAGGCAAAAAGGAAAAGCGTATTTTAGATTGGGAAAACTGTAAATCGATTCCTTGGGGCATCATACTTTTGTTCGGTGGTGGTTTGGCCATTGCAGAGGGCTTCAAAGAATCAGGGCTGGCAGTTTGGATCGGCAATCAAACGACCCTACTTAATGGCATTTCCTTGTTTTTGCTGTTGTTGATTATAGTTGCGATGGTCAATTTTCTTACGGAAATCACGTCCAACTTGGCCACAACATCTATGATACTTCCCATAATAGCACCTATTGCTCAAATAATTAATGTGCATCCATTCATTTTGATGTTTGGTGCTACTATAGCTGCTTCTTGTGCTTTTATGCTCCCAGTAGCCACACCTCCCAATGCTGTGGTCTTCGGATCAGGTTATTTAAAGATTAAAGACATGATGCGTGCTGGGTTCTTATTGAATATTATTTCTATTATAATTATTGCCATATACCTCTATTTTGCTTTGCCAATTTTTTGGGGAATTGATATTTTCAATTTTCCTATGGAGTTTAAATAGAAAACTATAGGCAAACAAAAATTAAATTTTGTTTAGGTTTGCAGTCTTAATAACCATTGGATCTATGCTCCTAGAATTTGAAAAACCTATAGCTGAATTAGAAGCTAAATTGTCTGATATGAAACAACTGGCTTCTACCAATGCAGTTGATGTGAAAGATGCTGTAAAATCTCTTGAGAATAAAATAATAGGCCTGAAGAAAGAAACGTTTTCGAACCTGACTAGGTGGCAAAGGGTTCAATTGTCAAGACACCCAGATAGACCTTATACATTGGACTATATCTATGAGATCACCACAGAGTTTGTGGAGCTACATGGAGATAGGAATGTAAAAGACGATAAAGCCATGATGGGCGGTTTGGCAGTAATCGACGGCCAATCTGTTATGATTATTGGCCAACAGAAAGGACGAAACACCAAAGACAGGCAATACAGGAATTTCGGGATGCCAAATCCTGAAGGATATAGAAAGGCACTTCGGTTGATGAAGATGGCTGAAAAATTCAATATACCAATAGTTTGTTTGATAGATACTCCCGGTGCATTTCCTGGCTTAGAAGCCGAAGAGCGTGGACAAGGGGAAGCAATTGCTAGAAACCTGAAAGAAATGTTTATGCTCAAAGTGCCTGTTATATGCATTATAATTGGCGAAGGAGCATCAGGAGGAGCTTTAGGAATAGCGATAGGTGATAGGGTATTGATGATGGAAAATACTTGGTATTCGGTGATATCACCAGAATCATGCTCTTCAATATTGTGGAGAAGTTGGGATTACAAAGAGCAGGCAGCTGAGGCTTTGAAATTGACAGCCAACGATATGTTGAAGAATAAACTGATAGATGGAATAATAAAAGAACCGCTAGGTGGAGCTCACGTGGACATGAAGGCAGCTGCTGCTGAACTGAAATCTACAATTCTTAAAAACATTCAGGACTTGAAGAAATTGAATGTCGAGAAAAGGATAGAGCAAAGGATTGGAAAATTTGAAACAATGGGTGTTTTTGAAGCCTAAAAAGTATTGTTATGGTGAAATTATTTTTCAAGCTGGTTTTTATTAAAATACTTGGTTGGAAAATAAAGGGAGACTATCCCTATCATGAAAAAAAGCTAATCATTGTAGTTGGACCTCATACCAGCCTCTGGGATTTTGGGGTGGGGGTGGCAGTCAGAGGGTTACTCGGCTTCAAATCTAATTTTTTAGCCAAAGCGGAGTTGTTTAGAAATCCAATACTAGCAAAAATACTTACTTGGACGGGCGGAGCGCCTGTTGATAGAGGAAATAGAAATGCAGACGTGGTTGGTTCTGTTGTAGAAATCTATAACAGTAGAGAAAATTTTGTATTGGCTCTGGCACCAGAAGGTACCCGGTCAAAGGTCAAACAATTAAAAAGTGGTTTTTATCGAATTGCCAAACAAGCCAATATCCCTATTTTGGTAGTAGGCTTTGATTTCAAAACGAAAACTGTTGAATTTCTCAAACCATTTTTACCCGGAGATGATATGCAATCCGATATGGATTCAATCGTTGATTTTTACAGAAAAAATACCGGAAAGAATCCTGAATTGGGGTTGAACTAGCCTAGGGCAATAATTTTATAGTTGGTTTTATAACTAAAGCAAGAAATGTGCAAGCGCTTGCTATTTCCATTTTTTGTTCTCAGTTTTGTCTGGCTTGGTACTCCTATTTGCAATCGTATAATGATTGAAGTTAGGAGCTGAAAGCTATTTAAGTCTATACAAAACAATTAAATCATTATTAGTACCATGAAAAGTAAATTGATAGTTATGACATTCATTTTTGTTGGATGTGGTTTTTTTGCCAATGCTCAGAATACAAAACTCAAAAAAGCATTTAACGGAAAAAATTTAAAGGGCTGGGTAGTACCAGAAAACAACATTTGGTGGAATGCAATTGATGGTGTAATGTCAGCAAAAAGTGATCCTACGAAAACAGGTAGTATTTTATGGACGGACAAAGACTATGAAGATTTTGTTGTAGTAACTGATTTCAAATTTGGAGAGGGAACAGTGGATTCAGGTATTTTCCTAAGAACGGATATGCAGCAAATACAAATTGGTATTTCTGGTTCTTTAAAACGAGATATGACAGGTTCTCCTTACATCCCTGGAAAAGGATACCCCGTGGAGGCTGAAAATATTGCAAGGTTATTAAAAATGGATGGTTGGAATACCATGAAAGTTCAAGCCGTCAAAAAAGTCTATACAGTTTGGCTCAATGGAGAGCAAGTGCTTGAATATGAGTCTGAAAACGCAATCGACAAAGGCCCTATTGGCTTTCAGTTGCACCCAGGCAAAGACATGGCAATTGATTTTCGTAACATAAAAATTGGTGAAATATAGATTTAAATTATCTATTCCAGCTGAAAGACCTATGCCTGAATGATTTTCATTTAGGCATTTTTATTTACGGCATTATCACTTGGTGAGAAAAGAGAAGCATAGAGTTTATTCGTACTTGAAGCATTATTTCACAATATTGCGATTAGTGATCTGTGTATAAGGACACAAGGGTAGAATTTTTAAGATCTGTCCTAGAAACAATTATTTATGCGTTATCAACAGGATGTCGGAAAAGCAGTTAAACCGTCAAGTTAATTGTCCATCTGTTAAACCATTGTGGCGGCTTCTAGCTATTTTTGGACTCATTCATTATTATAAAAAAAGAACAAATAAAAAATGAATATTAAAATCAAACTTCCAATCATTCTTATGTTGGTGTTGGTACATGGAGTCAGTTCCAATACACCGAAGGAGAAAGAACCAATCAAATCCAATGATAGACCTAACATCTTATTGATGCTGGCGGATGATATGGGATGGAAGGACCTGTCTAGTTTTGGAAATGACAGAGTGCAAACTCCGAATATTGACAGAATCGCTGAGAATGGGATGAAAATGACACAGTTTTATTCAGCTTCTGCTGTGTGTACACCTACGCGCGCTTCCATTTTAACAGGAAAGTATCCTCTTAGATTTGATATTAGGAGACATTTCTCGGACAATGGAGAGTTTCTTCCTTTGTGCAATACTTTACCCAAATTATTGAAATCAGCAGGGTATAACACTGCTCATGTTGGGAAGTGGCATTTAGGTGGTGTCAGAGAGCAAGACGTCCTAAATCGTAAAAACAGCCCCGGGCCAAAGGAGCATGGATTTGACAGTTACCTTACCCAGCTGGAACAGCAACCATTAAGAGGCGAAATGGGAAGGAAAAAAGTGATATACAGAGAAGGAGGGACATGCCTGCTTAGTAATGAAAAAAAGGTGGACACAGAAAATCCTTATTACAATATGTATTTGACCGATATATTAGGTGAGGAAGCCATTAGACTGATCGATGATTCTCAAAACAAGAAAAATCCTTTTTTTATTAACCTATGGTGGTTGGCGCCACATACACCTTATGAGCCCGCTCCCGAACCACATTGGTCTCAGACTGCAGAAGTGGGTATCAGTGAAGACCAGCACAGGTTTAGATCAATGGTGGCCAGGATGGACTATCAGGTTGGTAGAATCCTCGACAGGTTGGATGAATTGGGAATTGCCGACAA
Organism: uncultured Reichenbachiellaceae bacterium; assembly: GCA_963976505.1. GTDB lineage: Bacteria > Bacteroidota > Bacteroidia > Cytophagales > Cyclobacteriaceae > CAXBNB01. The sequence goes on along the minus strand of CAXBNB010000022.1, from coordinate 10,166 downwards.
TACGATGATATTATTCGTTAGTGACAATGGTGGAGCCTATGAAGCCAATATTGGAAGCCTAAAAGGTGGTAAAACGGATTTGCACGAAGGAGGAATAAGGGTACCTTTTTTAGCATCTTGGCCTGGACATATAGAACCTAGAACTCAATCGAATATATTGGGTCATTCAACAGATTTGCTACTAACACTTTGTGGTGTGGCTGGTGTGTCTTTGCCAAACAACGATACATTTGACGGACTTGATTTATTGCCTCTGTTGACTGGAAAGAAAGAATTAAATGAACGGGGGACAGTATTTTGGCAAATTGACTTGTATAAGCATCTACAACGTCATTACTTGAAACCTGAGCCGTATGCCACTGAAATAGTCAGACAGGGTCAATGGAAAATGCTAGCCCTCAATGGAAAACCTGTGGAGCTATTTGATGTTCAGTCCGATGTTGAGGAAAAATACAACCTACTTTCAAAACAAAAGAATCTGGTAAAGTCCTTGCAAAAGGAATTGGAAGATTGGCTTGCAGAAGACCGGCAGCATTTTGGCAATGCTGGAAAATAAATACATTGTCAAAAATGTTTTGCGATGAAAATTTCTATCAAATGAAAAACCTACTTTACCTCCTTTTGATTTCGTTGTTGTGCTCCTTTAAGCAAACAAGTCAGCCAAATATCATATTCATATTGGCAGACGATCTTGGGTATTCAGATGTGGGATATATAGGACAAAAAGCAGGAGTCAATAGTCCCAATATTGACCGATTGGCCAAGAATGGAATGGTTTTCACCAATGCTTATGCAGCTAGTCCAGTATGTTCTCCAACCAGGGCAAGTATTTTGACTGGAAAATACCCAGCTACCTTGCAGCTGACATGTCATATACCGGGGATGGGAATGACGAAGTATATTGATAAGTTCAACAAGGGGCAGAAGCTGATGGAAGCTGAATTCATTGATCATCTTCCGTTAGAAGAAGTCACTTTTGCAGAGGTACTCCAAAATAATGGTTACAAAACGGCCTTTATGGGTAAATGGCACCTGGCTGGTGGTGGATCGGCCTATTCAAAAGATGGGATTGTCAACGCTAATTTTCACCCAGAACAACAAGGTTTTGATGTGAATGTTGGTGGTTGTGCCTATGGGCAACCTGCAAGCTATTTTTCGCCTTATAGAAATGGCACTATTTCAGATGGACCTGAAAATGAGTACTTGACCGATAGACTCGGTGATGAGGCCTGTCAATTTATTGAACAAAATAAAGATCAGCCCTTTTTGCTGTATTTATCTACCTATACAGTACATACTCCTTTGCAAGCACCGATGGAAACAATAGACAAATACAGCGGCAATAAATATTTCGCTATGATTGAGAAGTTGGATGAAAATGTAGGAAAAGTGTTGGATAAAGTGAATGAGTTAGAGTTGGAGAAGAATACGCTTATCGTTTTCTATTCTGATAATGGTGGTGTTCAGGCCAATCCGCCACTTAGGAGTAATAAAGGGTCGCTTTATGAAGGTGGGATAAGGGTGCCATTGGTTGTGAGTTATCTAGGAAAGATTGAGAAGGGCATAAGTGATGTGCCCCTGACAAGCCCCGATATATTTCCTACATTATTGGATGCCGCAGGGATATCAATAGAAGGATATGATAATATTGAAGGAAAGAGTCTTTGGCCTTATTTGACCCAAAAGGAAGATTTTGAGGATAGACCTATTTATTGGCATTTTCCACATCATCGCAACATAGAAATGACAATGGGAGCAGCGATACGTGAGGGAGATTGGAAATTGATCTGGCAATTTGACAATGACGAATTAAGTCTATACAATCTAAAAAATGACATAGGAGAGTCCAAAGATGTGTCAAATATTTATCCAGAAAAACGAAAGAGACTCCATGAAAAATTGAAAAATTGGCAATCAAACATCAATGCAAAAATGCCACAACCCAACACAAGTTATCATTCTCAAAAAGAATAAATAATGAAGGACTAAGTTTTAGGTATATTTCTAAAAGTGTTTTAAGCCATTTAGTTTCTATTTTTAATCGGTCTGAAATTATTAATGACCGAAAGCTATTAATTTAGCCAAACAACATTTTTTACAGAAAAAGATAGATATGACATATATAGCTTCAGAAGAAAGATACGACAAGATGAATTTCCGTCGATGTGGTAATAGTGGATTGAAATTACCGGAATTGTCATTGGGTTTATGGCATAACTTTGGTCATGTAGATGACCTGGAAAATGCTAAAAAGATGATTACTTATTCTTTTGATAACGGGATAACTCATTTTGATTTGGCAAACAATTATGGACCACCTCCTGGATATGCAGAAGAGAACTTTGGTAAAATAATGCAAAGCGATATGAAAGGATATCGTGATGAAATGATTATTTCTTCCAAAGCAGGGTACCTGATGTGGCCTGGTCCTTATGGTGAGTGGGGAAGTAGAAAATACCTTTTGGCAAGCTTGGATCAGTCTCTGAAGCGCATGCAATTAGATTATGTGGATATTTTTTATTCTCATAGACCTGACCCAGATACACCTTTAGAAGAAACGGTTTTGGCATTGGATATTGCGGTGAAACAAGGCAAAGCGTTGTACGTGGGAATCTCCAATTATACTGCAGCACAAACTTTGGCGGCTATTAAAATATTTGATGAGTTGAAAACCCCTTTTATTATCCATCAACCCAAGTACTCTATGTTTGAACGATGGGTAGAAGGAGGATTATTGGATGTATTGTCCGCTCATGGAAAAGGATGCATACCATTTTCACCGCTAGCTCAGGGTTTGTTGACCGAAAAGTATTTGAAAGGTATTCCAGAGAACTCCAGAGCAAACAAGGACCATGGTTTTTTACAAAAAGATGAAATAAGTGAAGAAAAGATCAATAAAGTGCTTCAGCTTCAGGAAGTAGCAAAAGCGAGGGGACAATCCATCACTCAATTGGCCATAGCATGGTTGCTTCGAACCGACACAGTTGCTTCTGTTCTTATTGGAGCGAGTAGTGTGGCGCAGATAAAAGAGAACCTTGGAAGTCTTGCAAATACTACATTTTCTAGTGATGAATTGGAAAGAATCGATTCGATTCTTAAATAATTCCTATTGAATACTAGAAGGGGGATTACGACTGTCATATTCTTCTATATGGGTGGTATGCTGAATTAATGATCACAATGAAGAAAACTGTTGCGGAGAGTAGGATAAAGCATCATCAAATAACCTATCAGGTTTTTATTCAATCCTTTGCTGATTCAAACGGTGATGGCATAGGAGATATACTGGGATTGGCTGCCAAACTGGATTATTTGGTTGACCTTGGCATAGAAGCAATTTGGTTGATGCCAATTCATGAATCACCTTCTTATCATAAATATGACGTTGTTGATTACCAATCCATCCATCCAGATTATGGGACACTTGATGATTTCCGTGACTTTATACATAAGGCTCATTCAGTGGGAATTAAGGTGATTATTGATTTTATTATTAACCATACTTCCACACAACATCCATGGTTTATAGAGTCATCGAAAGGCCCAGATAATCCATATAGAGATTATTATATATGGAAAAAAAAGAAAGAGGTCAAAGACGAAATCTCCAAAAGAAAAACCTCTCAAGATTCGGATAACCTCACCCAGTGGCACAGTTCAGATGGAAATGAGGAAATGTACTATGGGTTTTTCTGGGGAGGAATGCCGGACTTAAATCATGATAACCCCAAAGTTTTCAATGAAATAGTGGAGATTGGGAGGTTTTGGCTCGAGGATATAGGCATTGATGGTTTTAGATTAGATGCTGCAAAACATATTTTTGGAGAAGGTAGAGAAAAGGATACCCATAAGTTTTGGAAAACATTTCGAAGTGCTATGGAATCCATCAAACCAGATGTGTATATTGTTGGAGAAGTGTGGGATGAAGCTGAAATCGTTTCACCTTATGCTGATGGAATTCCTTCGCTATTTAATTTTGATTTGTCATCGAATATTCTTGATGCGCTTGTACAACGTGATACTTTAATGTCAGAGCCTTCTACTTTCATTAAAACATTAGTCAGTAATCGGTCTCTTTTATCCAAAGTAAATTCAACATACGTGGATGCTATTTTCTTAAGCAATCACGATCAAAAACGCACTGGATCTGTTTTGAAAAACAGAAAGAATAGAATAAAACAAGCTGCTATTATACTCTTTTCCTTACCAGGAAGGCCGTATATCTATTATGGTGAGGAACTTGGGATGTTGGGGGATAAGCCAGATGAGTACATTAGAGAGCCTTTTCCTTGGGGAAATGAAAGTCAATATCAAACCAGTTGGTTGACACCTAAATACAACTTGGGCCATACTGATATTTCTGTCGCAAATCAACTTGGCAAAGCTAATTCTGTGTTGAATATGTATCGGAGGCTAATTGAACTCAGGAAACAAAACCAGATACTTTCTTCAGAAGTATTGGAAGAAGTGGATTTAGAAAGTCCTAAGGTTTTGAGTTACGCATTGACAATAGAAAAACAAACAGTACTAGCTCTTCATAATGTGGGCTTAAAAAAAGAGCAGCTTGTTTTGCCAAAAATGTACTCAAACTATACTAAAGTGTTGTTTTCATTTAGAGCGAAATACAGCCTAAATGAAGGAGTTGTATTGTCATCGAATGGGTCAATCTTTATGATGATATAGTTATTCTTTTTTTAACCAACTAAGTATTTCATAAATAGGAAATAGAACTCAGAAATTCTAATTTTAGGAATTAATCATATTTAGGGCTATCATTTTTTAGCGAACTTAAAGGAATGACAAAAAATCTACTGAACACACTCTTAGCTGGACTTTTAACACTTGCTGCTTGTCAGCCAAAAAAGACGAATATCAACGTTGAGCCGCTTGTGTTACATGAGACCATGCAACAACTGACAGACATAATAGTACATGATCTTTTTTCGCCACCAGTTGCCAGTAGGGTTTATATTTATCCAAGTATTGCAGCTTATGAGGTCATGGTGCACTCAGACTCCTCTTATGTCTCTTTGGCTGGTCAGTTAAAAGGATTTAGAGGTGTTCCAAAACCAAAAAAAAACATTGATTATGAAGTGGCGGCCATTCAGTCGTTTATCAATGTAGGTCGTACGTTGATCTTTTCAGAGGACAAGTTTGAAGAGCATCAAACCAATTTCATCAATTCTGTCAGGGAAAAAGGGTTGGATGAAGAAGTTTTGAACAACTCATTGGGATATGCCAAAATCGTTTCAAATGCTATACTAGAGTGGTCAGATGGAGACAATTACAAGGAATCAAGGACTTTTCAGAAATTTGATATAATAGATGAGGTAGACCGATGGCAGCCGACTCCACCGGGTTATTTTGAAGCGATAGAGCCGCATTGGAGTGCCATGAGAACTTTCGTAATAGATTCTGCTGATCAATTTGCACCTGAGAGACCTACTAAATTTGATATGAGTGAAAACAGCGATTTTTACAAAGAGGTGATGGAAGTTTATAATGTCGGCAATGGTTTAAATGAAGAACAAAAAGAGATTGCTAGTTTTTGGGATTGCAATCCATTTGTGATCAATGTACATGGACATGCCATGTTTGCAACTAAAAAAATAACGCCTGGAGGTCATTGGGTAAACATTGCAAGAATTGCTTGTGAAAAGGATGAATCCAGCTTAATGAAAAGTACGGCTACTTATGCGTTGACTTCTCTGGCACTAGCCGATGGTTTCATTAGTTGTTGGGATGAGAAATACAGAAGTAATTTGATCAGACCTGAAACGGTGATCAACAAATATATAGATCCAGAATGGTACCCATTGTTGCAGACGCCACCTTTTCCTGAATACACTAGTGGGCATAGTGTGATTTCCGGTGCGGCTGGTGTAGCACTTACTTCTATTTTTGGAGAGGCTTTTTCATTTGAAGATGATTCTGAAATGGTCTATGGTTTACCTATGCGAAAGTTTGACTCATTTACTGCTGCTTCAGATGAAGCTGCCATTAGTAGACTTTATGGTGGCATTCATTATATGCCAGCAATAAACAATGGAGTGAATCAGGGCAGAGAAATGGGAAGGTATTTGATTTCCAAAATTAAAATGAGAAAGTAGGAAAAGGAAGTTATGGGTTTAAAATTTATCCTGAGACGAGCCCCTATTGGCTTGTTGTTGATTTTTATTTCATGCCAAAAGGTACCTGTAACTACTTCTGAAGATTTTTATAAATCTCAGTTGTTCAAGGAAGTTCAATTGTCCGATATTTTTAAAGATTCAAAAACATTTGTTGATTGCATTCCAAAGCATCATCTTGATGAGGTAATAAAAGCCTATGACAATCAACAAGAAAGCGATTTTGACCTTAAGAGGTTTGTAACCGATAATTTTGATCTTCCTCAAACGAACAGGTCTAATTTATTAAGTGAGACTTCACAATCTATGTTGGATCATGTAGTAGAACTGTGGCCTGTGCTCACTCAAAAACCGGACGTACATAATCTTAACTCATCCTTGATTCCATTGCCTTATCCTTACATAGTGCCTGGGGGTAGGTTTAGAGAAATTTACTATTGGGATAGCTATTTTACCCAACTCGGGTTGATGGTTTCAGGTGAGGAAGAAATGACTCAAGATATGGTGAATAATTTTTCATTCCTCATTGATTCCTTGGGTTTTATCCCCAATGGAAATAGGGCCTACTACTTAGGCAGGTCTCAACCACCATTTTTTTCATTGATGGTGAGTTTAATTGCTTCAAATAACAGGGATGAATTTATAAACTACCAACAATCTATGGTAGATGAATATCATTTCTGGATGAAGGGAGTGGACGACTTGAGCTTAGAACATAGAGCTGAAGCACGAGTAGTTTTGATGCCTGATTCAAGTATTTTGAATAGGTATTGGGATAATTATGCATTGCCACGTCCAGAATCATTTAAGGCTGATTATCAACTGGTAAATCAAAATAACTTGAGCCCTGAAGCAACTTACAGGCACTTAAGAGCAGGGGCAGAGTCTGGGTGGGACTTCAGTAGTAGGTGGTTCAAAGACCACAAGAATATTTCCACCATACATACCACTGATATTGTTCCAGTGGATCTCAATTCATTGATGTACCACTTAGAAGTGATGATAGCACAAGGGTACAACTGGAATGGCGAGGTAGCTAAGTCAAAGGAATACTTGATTAAAGCAGACAATAGGAAAAAGGCTATTCTTAACTATTTATGGGATGATGAATCAAATTTTTTTATTGATTATGATTATTTAGCGCAAGAACCAACCGGAGTTTTGTCATTGGCAGGGATGTATCCACTATATTTTAGATTGGCTTCAAAGTCGCAAGCTAAGGCGGTAAGTAGGAGGATAGTGGATAGTTTTTTAAAACCTGGCGGGTTTGTCAGTACTTTAAATACCACCGAACAACAATGGGATGCACCGAATGGATGGGCTCCTTTGCAATGGATGACAATAAATGGATTGTACAATTATGGCTATTTTGAAATTGGCAATAGTGGTGCTGAGAGGTGGCTTGCTAGAAATAGGGAAGTATATCGGGCTACTGGTAAAATGATGGAAAAGTATAATGTAGTGGATACTGACTCGTTGGCAGGTGGTGGCGAATATGATTTGCAGGATGGGTTTGGATGGACCAATGGTGTGGCCTTGGCATTAGACAAAATCTTGAAGGATGAACAGAAAGTTCGTTCTATGACTATTAAATCTAATCAGTAGAGTCTTATTCGTTTTGGGTTGATTTTTTAATGAAAACCAAAGCTGTACTTGTTAGTATCAGCATCAGGCCAAAAGCGAGGTTCAATCCATATTTTTCAGAAAGAAAACCAATGATGACAGGGCCAATCAAAAATCCAACATAGCCTACACTAGCTACCGCTGCTATTCCTTTTGATGGTGACATCCCTTTAATTTTAGCTGCTCGACTAAAAACAATAGGAACTATATTGGAGTACCCTATTCCAATTAGAGAAAAACCTACAATTGCCAGATATGTATTGGCCAACAAGACCAGGATAATACCAAATAATGATATAATAGATCCATATAACATGATGCCTGTTTCACTAAAAAGTGAAATGATATAATCTCCGTTGAATCTTCCTATTGTCATAAACAATGAAAATCCAGCATAGCCAAACCCAACTAAAAAAGGATCTGAGAAGAGGAAATCTTGTAGGTAAACGGTACTCCAATCAGTTACTGCTCCTTCACAAACCATTATGCAAAAACCGATGATTGCCAACCCTATGACAGGTTTTTTCGGAATTTCAAATCTTAGTTCGTCTGTTGTGGTGATCATAGATTTTTCACCTTTCAATTGCTTGTATGTAAAACCGAAAAGTAACAGGACTATAACTGCGATTGAAGTCAACATTTGTGAAATAGGACTAATTCCCATACCTATGAAAATACTTCCTGTGCTGGCACCAAGCATTGCTCCTAAACTAAAGAATCCATGGCAAGTTGACATGATAATGGTTTCATGTTTTTTCTCAAAATGACCTGCCAGTGCATTCATAGATACATCCATCACACCCATCATTGCACCTACTAAGAAAAGTGCAATACATAGCAAAACGAAACTAGGTACGACAAAAGGAAGTATAAATGATGCAGCCAAAAGAAAGGTTGAAAACAGAGTTGCTTTACCTTCTCCCCAGCGGTTGATCATTCTGCTGGTAAACATCATCGCTACTATGGCCCCCAAAGAAACGAAAAACAGAGATAAGCCAAGTTCACCATCAGTCAGATTAAGGGTGTTCTTTATATAAGGCAGGCGGGTCACCCAAAAGGCGATTAAAATACCCAATATGGAAAAGACCAGACCTACACTCAAATATTGTGGATTCTGCACATAAATTTTCAGCCTCTTAATCATTCCTCAGCACTTCACTTTGGGTATAAATGGTATGTGTTAATTATTGTATTTAACCGTAAAAATGCCTCTTTTTTAGATATAAAAATGACCCTAAGTTGAAACTTTATAAACTTTATTTAACTCCATGTTGATGGCAAGTTCTATATTTACCACCTTAAATTTAGATATATGAGTTGGGCAGAAATAGCAGGTCACCTAGGGGCTTTTTTGAGTAGTGTCACCTTTATACCACAGGTATGGAAGGCTTGGCAAACTAAGAGTGTCAAAGACCTTAGTATTTATATGATCATTATTGTTTTTTGCAGTACAATTATATGGCTTATTTATGGCATTTCATTTTCATTATGGCCAGTCGTTATTGCCAATGCTGTTATCCTAGTACTGAGCACTATGTTGCTGTTTTTTAAGTTTACCTTTCCGAAATAGTTTTAATATGGTAGTGTTCTGTGCCAGAGAAGCAATAGCAAATTTCTCATGAACAAACTTTTAAGAAGACCTGATTGGCAAGTATTCATTTATACAGTATTCGGCAACATACTAATACCGACAACAGAACTTGGAATCTATTTACGAGTTCTATATGGACTTGTATTTTTGGTTTGGGTATTGAAAGTGAACGAAGAACTCTACCATCGACTTCAAGGCAGAACTGTGCACAGCTTAACATTCATTCAAGTAACGCTGATTATAACCTTCTGCTACATTTCAATTATCATGTTGTTTACCAACGGATATAACATTTCAACTGAAAAGGACAACTATGCTGAATACGGGTGGTTGGTTTGGATTTATGTTCCTTTTCCATTTTCATATTTGTGAGCTACTTGTATGCCCTTTTTTTTACAGCGTCTCTTGTGAACCAACTCGAAGAGGAGCTATTCAACATTAAAGAAGATAATTCTTTGTCATTGTTTGGAGCTTTATTCTTTTTTCCGATTGGAATCTGGTGGATTCAACCTCGAATTAACAGAATATTAGAAACACCAATTCTTGAAGAGACTAACACATAACAAATGCTATCGGTTAAATATCGAAGTACCTTCTAGATGGTTTTAGTGGTTCTTGAGTGTGAATCTGCTGCTGAGAAATGCCCGATTTTTCTACAGAGTGCGGCTTATAGGAGTTTTCATCTTTCTGACGAATTGCCTCTTGAACGGTTCTGAACTTTGGCTGTCAATAGTTTAGTGCAATTCACTAGCTGGGGGCATAGAACCGATTGCTCGTCAGTTTTCTAATACTCTCTTTTATCCACCAATGCTGGACATTGATTC
>CAXBNB010000021.1:0-14767 GCA_963976505.1 uncultured Reichenbachiellaceae bacterium | reverse complement strand
CCCACCTATTATTAAAATAGGAATAGCGGATGCTAGGTAATACCTGTTGGTAAGGGTAAGTAACTTCAAAACCGGGTGAATTTATATCCTACACCATAGATTGTTTGAATATAATCGCCACCATTTTTTTCGATGATTTTCTTTCGTAGATTTTTAAGATGAGCATAGATAAAGTCGAAGGAATCAGCCATGTCCATGTGGTCCCCCCACAAATGCTCGGCAATTGATTCTTTTGTGATCACCCTGTTGGGGTTGGATACAAAATAAAGGAGCAAGTCGTATTCTTTTTTGGTGAGTTTAATAGGCTCACCATGTATGGCTACAGACCGCTCTTGTGGTAGGATGGTTATTTCCTTGAACACTATTTCATCGCTTCCATCAAAATTTCTTCTTCTGACGAGGGATTTTACACGTGCATTTAATTCTGAAAGGGCGAATGGTTTTGTAAGGTAATCATCAGCACCAATGTTTAAGCCATCTATTTTATCTTCTATGGAGTTTCTTGCGGAGATGATGATAATCCCTGACTTTGATTTAATGCTTTTGAGTCTTTCAATTACTTTTATTCCACTTCCATCTGGCAAATTGATGTCAACAAGAATACAGTCATAAGTATATAGGTGCACTTTTTCTGAAGCTTCGCGAAAGCTACTTGCCCATTCGCAATGGTAGCCCTCTTGCGATAGGTACTTGATGATTGATTCGGCTAAAATATGTTCATCTTCGACTATGAGAATATTCATAGGATAAAGATACAATGTAGGAATGACCCATGGCTATGGGTCATTCAAAAATTATTGTGCACTGACCTGTTGTTTGCTTACTTCGGATATTTTTTCTTCTAAATGTCCACAATAGGTGCATTTGTAGTATTTGACGATGGAGTCGGGTTCTCCGTTTACTTGTGACGGTTCTACTTCTTCTTTGTATTCTTTTAAAGTGCGAAACCTGCATTTGTCACAGATAAGGGCATGTAAATTTCCTTCGTATTTTTCTATGAGTTTGTAACCAGTTTCGTCATCAATCCAAACGTCATAATCGAAAGCAAATGCATTTTCTTCTGCTATCATCATGTCTGATAGATGGGTGTCTTCCTGATCTTCGTTGAGAAGGCGCATTTCTTTTTTCGATTCTGGAGATATTCTCTTTTTGAAACGCAAGGCAGATAGCTTTTTTTCAAGCTTAAAGGGATAATAGACATTGAGGTAAGTGTTGATGACATATCCTACCAAAAAACCGATTGCCAAAGAGAGAATGGTTTTAATGGTCAGGTCAAAATTATGTGCTGTACTGTGCTTTTTCACCATCATGGCGTTGAGAAAGAAAGTAAAACTTACTGTCAAACTAAGTGCAGTGTACCAGAAGTATTTTATTTCGTTGAGGCTGATAAATTTGTATTTCTCAACTATCGTTGAACGCGTGGTGTATATTAATAAATAGTAGGCTAGTATTATACCTGAAAAAGCGAGGGCTATTTGTGACCAGATAATTGCTATTTGGTGCCAGTGATCAGCGAATATGTCAAAGTTTGGATCCATCTTCTTGTTTTTTATATCAATGCTAAAGATGAAATCTGTAGAAAATATGAATATTTCCTACAGATTTATGATTTTGATCTACTGATACTCTTGAGTGTGGGACATTATGATCCCACCCTAATAAGCAACTTGTCAACGTGATAGGTGAGATGGTATTCTATCGGTCAAGGAATTTCAATTATACGATGTGGTCTAGACAGATCAATTGTTCATTGCAATGATTCTAGTAACCGAACTTACAACTAATTGCTTAGTTGTTATGGATAAAAAAAATCTATTGTTTAATATCGGTTACAACTGTTTCGTCCATTTGAGGAGCTTCGATTTTATCTAAATGTTTAGGATTGTGGCTTGGTGTGTGCTCTCCTGGGTTGTCTAGCTTAAAAGTAATGGGAAGAATCATCCTGACATTTACTTCTCTGCCTCTTTGCTTGCCAGGAGTCCATAGACCTGCATTTTCAATAACTCTTACAGCTTCCTCATCACATCCGGCACCAATACCTTTGACGGCCTTTACTTGAGTTAGTTTTCCTGACTTGTCCACAATGAATTGTATGAAAACCCTTCCTTCAAGTCCCATAGCTTTGGCTTTCGAAGGATATTTCATATTCTGAGCTATGTATTCATAAAACTGCGGCATACCTCCAATTGGTGTAGGTTGGTCTTCGACAATGTCAAAGACCTCTTCGCCTTCACTGTTTATATTTTTTGTTAAATCCGCGGCTAAGTTAAATTCTGCTTCAGTGGTATTGATTACCAGACCAATTTTATTCCTTTCTTTAAATGAGAAAATGGAGTTCACTTTATTTGATGTAATAAAATTATGTACCTCTTTTGTTGGCTCACCTGATTGGGCGTCAAATTCACGGTAGATCCATTTTCCATTTGGGTTTTGTGCTTTCAATTCGTCTAGGTTCTTTTGCACTTCTACAGGAATTTCTAGAGCCATTTCTGAGCTTTTGGCTATTTCTACCAGTTCATCATTACATGCAAAAAAGCATATCATCATTATTGTAGATGCCAGAGCTACTCCGGCCTTCACCCAATTGGGTTTACTCCTTTTTTCATTCATCATATTTATTCGTTTTAAAGTTTGAATTTTAGCGAAGTAATTGCCCACCAATTGCATTTGATCGACAGTCATTTTTATAAGGAGTTGTTGGTATTGCGACTTGTCGTGTTGCTTAAGTGTGAGTTCATCAGCAATGAATTCATGGTTTTCGGCTTGGGTTTTTCTAAAAAACCATACACTAGGATTGATCCAAAATACTGCTCTCATGATTTCCAGTATTACAATATCAAAGCTGTGTCCTTGTTTGATATGAACCTGCTCGTGTGCTTTGATTTGATTTCTTTCCTGTTCATTGATGTCATCAAAATTTCGTATGACCAAGTACTTGAAAAAAGAGAAAGTAGGATAATTTTTCGTCGTTTCAATCAAAGAGTAACCATTCTGATTAGATCTTATAGCAGTTTTGTCCATCACTATTTTCCAAATGGAAAAAAGTTGTTTGCAAAACCGAGTCAAAAATACCATAGCTACCAATCCATAGCTCAATACCAGATAAAGAGACCAATGTATCTGTGAGATACCACTCATAGCTTCGTGTTCTTCGCCTATTACAAATTCGGGAAGCATTACGGTGGGTATGCCTGTTGGCATAAAACTTTCGGTGACCATACTTTGACTAAAGCTCACAGTAATTAAAGGCACCAATAATGCGCTGGAGATAGCTGTGAGTATAAACACCCTTCTAAGTTGAAAATTGGGCTGATCCTTGAGCAATGAGTAATAGACCAGTGCAAATAGCAACAATACTATGTTTGCTTCGAGAAAATAGTTGAGAAGGTCAATCATCTTGATCTTTAAGGTTTTGTTTCACTTTGGACAGCAGTTCATCTAGTTCATTGACATCCATATCATTTTCCTTGGCAAAAAACGAGACCATGTTTTGAAATGATCCTCCGAAATACCCTCCTATAAAATTGGACAGGAAGAATTTGCTGTACTTGTCTTTGTCAACTAAGGGGTGGTATTGATGTGTCTTGCCAAATGCCTCGTATCCCACGAATCCTTTTTTTACCAGAATCCTCACAATCGTAGATACGGTATTGTATGCTGGTTTAGGGTGAGGCATTTTTTCAATAATGTCATGAACAAATCCCTTTTCTAGTTTCCAAAGGATTTTCATTACTTGTTCTTCTGCTTTCGTTAATTCTTTCATTAAACTAATGTATTAGTTACAGCTGTTGAAAATATTGCTTCTTTGAAGAAGCGTGTCAAATGTATAACTATATAATTAGTTGTACAAATAAAAGCCTTACTATTTCTTTGTATGAAAAAAGTATGGACATAAAAAAAACCGCACTAGGCGGTTTTTTAAGAGTTGTATTTTTCTTAAAATTATTTCTGATCTACAGGAGGAGTGATTCCCAATTTTTTGAAGATCAAGTTATTCACGTCATATTTTTCATCAGCAGCAAGTACTACGTCTAGTCCTTGACTTCCAGTGCTTAAGATCATTGCATAGCCATTTTCGCTTTGAACATCTTTGATTGCTTTTCCTATTTTATCAAATAGTGGGGCAAAAAGTTCGCCTTGCTTTTTAGTAGCAGATTTTTGAGCTTCTTGTTGGAAGTTCTGGATACGTGTTTGCAACGCCTGCAATTCAGCTTCTTTGTCTGCTCTTACCAATTCTGTCATTGTTGCAGCATTGGCCTGATACTCCTGACCTTTAGTTTGCAATTCTTGTCCTTTAGCCTGAATTTGGTTTTGTAGTTGAGTCTCGAATGCTTTGTATTCAGCTTCGATTCCTTTTAGTTCTGGCATCAAACTTAAGATATATTCAACGTTTGTATAGCCGATTTTGAACTCTTGCGCCTGGGCTGAAAAAGCCAAAATGGTAGATACAAAAACAAAAATTAATGATTTGATTTTCATGGTTTAATTCAATTAGTTATTACTTATTACATCGTTTTTATCACCTAACTTTAACTCTTCCAAAACATAATCGGTGTAATCGTGTGTTGGGTCTGTGTATATCATTACTAGATCTCCAGATTTGTCAAAAACGATACCGAGTCTATGGTTCTTTGCAACTTTTTCCACAGCCTCAAATACCTGATCTTGCACTGGTTTGATCAATTCTTTTTTCTTTAAGAAAAGCAGTCCTTCAAAACCAAATATCTTTTTTTGGTATTGTTTTACTTCGTCCCACTTTTCATTTATTTCAACCAAACGGTCGTCTTTCATTTCCTTAGTCAGCAAAATCTCTTCTGCCTGCAAGGCCGATTCTTTTTTCTGTACTTCTTTGTACATGGTTTGAATCTCCTCTTCCCAAAGCAATGAAATTTTATTAATTTCTTCTTTGGCCTGTTGATAATCTGGCATTTTATTCAGCACAAAGTTTGTATCAACGTACCCAAATTTTTGTGCAAAAGTATCATTTAAATTGAAAACCAAAAGAAAGAGACAAAGAGATAATGTTTTAATATGTATATATTTTGTTCTCATATCGTTTGAAGAATTTCTTGAAATTCGAGAAGCTCTTACTCGTAGTTATCAAAAGCTGTGCCGAGTTAGTTAAGTATGCCGATTCTCAATTTATTATGCTATTCTTTTAGTCTGTTTTTTTGAATAAAATTACACTAATTGCTGATTATATAATCGTATTTATTTGAAAGTTATTGTTCGTTATCTTAATAATTGTCCAATTGAGAAGTGGAATTGTGCTCCACTTTGTTCACCTGTAGTTGGATCATTATCAAATCCATAGCCCCAATCTAGTCCCAATAATCCAAATGCTGGCATGAATATTCTAGCACCAAATCCCATGGACTTTTTCAATACATTGGGGTTGAAATCACTGAATTTGTTCCAGTTGTTTCCTGCCTCAGCAAATGCCAGTACATAAATAGTGGCTGACGGATTTAGTGAAACAGGGTATCTTAATTCCATTACATATTTATTAAAAATGGTTCCACCTCTGATATCATCACTACTGACGGTAGGGGTACCTGAGTCGTCGTTTGGTACGATAGAGTTGTTAGGATAGCCTCTCAGACCGATTACCTCATTACCCAAAAGGAAGTTGGTACCAGTTAATCCATCTCCACCAAGTTGGAACCTTTCAAATGGTCCAATTCCTGCTTTGCTTGTATATTGTCCTATCACACCAATATGACCTCTAGACTCCAATACTAGATTACCAATTAATTTCAAATAGTATTTGGCATCAAACATCCATTTATGGTATTCTACCCATTTGTATTTATCAACATTTGCGGCTGTTTCGTAATTGATATCTCTAAACAATGAGAACGGAGGTGTTAACGCTATGTTCAACGATACAGACGATCCGCCACGAGGGAACATAGGATTGTCAATACTATTTCTTGCTATGGTCGTGTTGAAGGTGAAGTTGTTGGCCACACCTGAGCTAAACCCTAGAGACTGTCCAAAGTTGTATAAATCATAATTGAGATATGCCACAGAGTTGCTAATAGTAAAAAAGTCATCAGGCCACTTGACCCTTCGTCCTAAGCTTACGGTTGCTCCTAATACTTTTAGAGATCCGAGTGTCTCGTCAGTGATGTAATTGATAGATCGCTGAACAGAATAGTTGAAACTTACTCCAAATGAGTTTGGCTTTTTACCACCTAACCACGGTTCTGAGAAACTGGTAGAATAGCTTTGAAACTGTCTTCCGTTTGCCTGAAATCTTAAAGATAGTTTTTGGCCATCTCCTACAGGAAGCGGTCTCCATTTGTCAAAGTTAGGAATGTTTCTAAGAGAAAAGTTGTTGAATATTAATCCCAAAGTTCCAACGAAACCGAATGTACCACCCCAGCCTCCTGAAAGTTCGATTTGATCACTAGGACGCTCTACTACAGACCATTCAATGTCAACTGTCTCATCAGCTGGATTTGGCAGTGGAGTAGGCGATACCTGCTCAGGATCAAAATAGCCCAATTGAGACAATTCTCTTTGGGTACGGATGAGCTCTGAACGACTGAAATATTGTCCTGGTAAGGTTCGAATTTCTCTCATGATCACGTGATCATTCGTACGGTCGTTACCAGTTACATAGACTTTATTTATTTTGGCTTTGGCTCCTTCAAAAACCCTCATTTCTACATCGATGGAGTCTCCTTGAATCTTAACTTCAACCGGGGTAATGCTTGAAAACAAATAACCATGATCAAGATACTGAGAGCTTACATCAAGACCGTTTGGATTGAATTGTAGTTTTTTGTCAAGCAACTCAAGATCGTAAATATCCCCTTTTTCTATTGCTAGAATTTTATCCAAATAGGCATCTTCATACACGTAGTTTCCTTTCCACATGATATCTCTGAAGTAATATTTGGTACCTGGGTTCACATGAAAATCAATGTCAACTGATTTTTCATCATACTTAAACATTGTATCTAAAACTATTTCAGCATCTCTATATCCTTTGGAATTATAAAATGAAATAAGTTTTTCTTTGTCTTCTTCAAACTTGGCTGTGACAAACTTTGAAGATTTGAAGAAATTAAGTTTGACATTACTATTTAAAAATGTTTTCACCCCATCCTTAGTAATTAAAGCAGATGAATCGGCCAATGGCTTTTTCTGGTCTCCACTTTTAACAAATTGTATGGTTTTGGAGATTAAAGCACTAGGCAGTTTGAAACGCACTCTTTCACCGGTATTCTTTAATTTTTTCTTAAGCTTTGAAGAAGAAAAGTTTTCATCACCATAGAAATTGATGTCATGAACCTTGACTTTAGATTTCTTGTCCACAGCCACTTCAAGCACCACATTGTTGTTCATGATGGTGTCTTTCACATAGTTGATTTCAACTGCGGTATTAAGGTAGCCTTTTTCAGCAAAATATTTTTTTACAGTTAGTTCAGCATTTTTAATTACAGCATCGGTCATTACCCGACCTCTTATCAGGTTAATTTTTTCTCTGATTTCTGATTCCTGACTTTTAGTGATTCCAGAAAAGTTGAATTTGCTTAACCTCGGTCTTTCCGTTAGAGAAATGGTCAAAAACACTTTTCCATTTTCCACTTTAGATGCAAATACCTTAATATCACCAATTAACCCTTGTTTCCAGAGTTTCTTAATGGCACTACTGATATGTTCTCCCGGTATTTTGATTTTATCACCGACTTTCAAACCTGAAATGGAGATCAGGGCATTAGAGTCTAAAAATTCAGATCCTTCTACATTTATTTCTGCAATTTCATAGACCTGTGGGTTGGAATAACTCATGCTGATGTTTCCATCAGACGACTTAGGGGCAGTGTCTCCTCCATACCGTATTTGCGCAAAAGATAATGATGAGAAAATCAGTGCAGATACTAAAAATGTAATTTTTAAGCGCATTCTGTATTTATTACTTTCTTTAATTATTTCAACAACTGTTCACTTGTTTTGCCAAATCGACGTTCTCTTCTCTGATAGTCAACAATTGCCTCTTTCAAATTAGATTTTCTGAAGTCAGGCCACAATGTATCTGTGAAATAGAATTCAGTGTAGGCCATTTGCCAGAGTAAAAAATTACTTACCCTCATTTCCCCGCTTGTTCTTATCATAAGCTCAGGATCCGGTATATTTTTCGTATATAAATATTGCGAGATCAGACTTTCAGAAATGTCTTCAATACTAACCTGCTTATTATTAATATCATTAACTAAGGACTTCACTCCATCACATATCTCCTGCCTGCCGCTATAGTTCAATGCCAACAACAATGTCATTCCATCATTGCTGGAAGTTTCTTTTATGCCCTCCTTTAGTTTGATCTGGGCCTCCTCAGGTAAATGCGATATATTCCCAATAGGTTGCAATCTGACATTGTTTTTCATCAATGTTGGAATCTCCTTAGTAATAGTAGAAACCAGCAACGACATCAGTCCATCAACCTCACTCTTAGGTCTATTCCAATTTTCAGTGGAAAAAGCATAAAGTGTCAGAAATTTCACGCCAAGTTCTGCACAACATTCAGTTGTCTCTCTCACAGCTGTAATGGCGTTCCTATGACCAAAAATCCTGGAGGCTCCCCGGGATTTTGCCCATCGGCCGTTTCCATCCATGATTATGGCTATGTGATTGGGTATTTTTAGCAGATCAATCTTCTCTTGCATTCCTTCTTATTGGCACAAGGCCAAAAAAATAAGGCACAAAGTTGTGTATTTTTTCAGTGATATGGAATAATAAGACTAATTATATATTGACTTATTTGGAATGTATTTGTAAAGGCATGGAATGTTGTATAAAATGTAGCTCAACGAAATGCCACCATAGTGGTACCAGTCCTTATCATTAGGGTTTCCATACTGATAATCTTTAACGAAAATATCTTCAGTTTCG
Source organism: uncultured Reichenbachiellaceae bacterium (assembly GCA_963976505.1). Lineage (GTDB taxonomy): Bacteria > Bacteroidota > Bacteroidia > Cytophagales > Cyclobacteriaceae > CAXBNB01. Next base: position 5,863 of record CAXBNB010000021.1, on the reverse strand, counting down.
GAAACTCCATCGATCTCATCCGAAAATATTTTCCGAGCACCCAGTTCCAAATCTATACTGAATCGTTTGCCAATCAAATGTTTAAAGCCTAGACCAAAAGGTACAACAGGTTGTATTTTGCTGAATTTATCAACATTTGGGTCTTGTCCAAAAACCTTAAAAAAACCAAATCCTCCAAATACATAAGGAGACCACTTGATATGGGATTTGTCATTTTTGTAGTCTAGAAAATGGTATTCGAAAACTGCTGCGGTTTCCATTATTGACCTGCTAAAAGAGGCATTCCTTAACCCTGCTGCTGCATCAATTGGTGAACTGTCATCTCCTGAGATCTTTCCAAAAGTAACACTGAACTTTGTGCTAACTATTTTACTCAGGTTCATTCTGTAGTGACCTTGAAAGCCAAAGTTTTGATTGGCTAGCTTAATTCCTCTGGATAAATCTCCAGCATAACTCATAGTGCCAAGCCCTCCACCGAATTCAATTAATTGGGCATTGAGACCAAGTGAAAATATAAGAAAGGCCGATAAAATCGGCCATTTAATGAATTTAAACATATCTTGTTAACAGTGTAATAAATAAATTATTATCTGAACTTGGCTTTCTTTCTAGATACTACACCAAAGATATAGACAAGCCGTAGTTGGGTAATTACGTAAAGGTCTTTTTGGCCAGCACTACCTCTAACTCCTCCCTGCGCTTCGATGTTGTCGTATCCGTAGTTGCCTCCTACTCGATAAGAAACTGTAGAGCCATCAGCGGTTGCGAAACCCCAATTGTTGGATGTTACTGGTGCATCATTGTATGATCTTTCTTGTTTTGCGAGTGCTGCAGTAGTCTCGCCAGATCTTTCTGACATGGCACGAGCTAAATCACTGTCGAGTAAGCTCAAATTAGGATAAGGTCCTCCAACATCATCTAAATAGTCTGTAAACAACTGTCTGAACCCAATTTCAAAATGAGCATCAAAATTATTTGGAAGACGAACTTTTACTCCTAGTCCCACAGGTATGGCCAATTGGATCAGACTATAGGGTTTTCCTGAAGCAGTATTTTGCCCTTCAGTACCAAGTGGCTGTAAATCCACCCACTGACCAGCTTCAGGCAGCCTGTTGCCAGACAAATCAAACTCCGGTGCTATTGCCTGAGGATTGTGCTTGAATACCGCTATTCCCAGAAACAAATAAGGATTCAAAGGAAATCTGTTATTGGCTCCTCCATTGTTGGGTATAAGGTTAAATTCTATTCCCCAAGATAATTCCAGAATGGTATTTTTAAAATGGAGGTTTCGGAGGTACAAGTATTGGCTTGGAGGAGCGCTGTTGTCAGCATTGAAATCATCACCAGATATTGTACCGTAATTCAATCCAAAGCGCCATGCTGCTTGAGGGTGAAATACTTTGGAATAGGTGAGTCCAATTCCTGGCTTTGTAAAAGCAACGTCAGTACTAAACCTAGACGGAGTGGGCGTAATGTCGCCAAAGTAGTTCATGGCATTTAAACTAAAACCAACCGTCGAGTATCTTTTGATGCCAATGCCAGCGTGACCCACTTTTCCCCCTCGGTAAGACGATTGTTTTTTGCTGGTATTCATCCCGTACTTTCTGTTTTGACTCAACACCTGAGTGCAAAGACCGAAAACAAGTAAAGCAATTAAAGGTATTATTTTTTTCATTTCTGGAAAATAGAGAACCTGTTGATTACATATTAATCCATAGCTATTCGAAGGTAATCTGGACAAAAGTAATTAAAATGTATTGTTTATTAAAAATACAGCTATCATTTAATTTCTAATGTCGTGTCCCCAATTTAGTTTATTTCTAAGGGTATCAAAAAAATGATAACCTTCTAATTTGATCAATTTGGCTTTAAAGCTTTCTCTTTTGAGGGTCAATTTCACCTTATTATTCAATGTATACGACCTTGAGTCCAATGATGCAAGGAACTTTCGGCCGTCACCATTTATTTCTAAAGTAATCACGCTTGATCCTGAGACGATGAGTGGCCTTACATTCAGGTTGTGAGGGCTTATAGGAGTTATGATGAAATTGTCTGATTGTGGCAGTACGAGTGGCCCACCGCAACTCAAAGAGTATCCTGTGGAGCCAGTAGGTGTTGCAACCATAAGACCGTCAGCCCAATAGGTGTTAACGTGCTCACCATTGATGGAGCAGTTTACAATAATCATCGAAGAGGTATCTCTTTTTATCACCGCCACTTCATTCAACGCAAAATCGTGATCCCCAAAAATTTCTTTTTCACTTTCTATATGTATTAAAATTCGTTCATCAAAGGTGAATTTCTTATCAAAGAACAGATTGAGGGCGTCTTGAATGTTGGTTTTGGAAATAGTAGCCAGAAAACCGAGTCTTCCTAAGTTAATTCCTAGTATTGGTATCTCAAGAGATCCTACATGAGTTACAGTTTCCAATAGAGTGCCGTCACCACCGAGACTAAAAATATAATCAACTTGTTTAAGTGAATCTCCACTATAAACAGGATAACTACCAAAAGTTACTCCAGCATTTTTACATTGTGTGACAAATGCTTTGGATACAATAATTTCTATTTTTTTTTGCGTGAGTGCTTCGAATATAGCGCTGACATAAGGGTAGCTTTCTTTGTTGATTTTCCTGCCGTGTATTGCTATCCTCATTTTGTGAAATGTATCTCGTGTAGAAACTTATGGTAAGATTGAGATGATTTATATTTTCAGATACTTCATTAATGTATCTAATCGCTCTTGTTCTATTTGGTCTTCATCTTCTTTACCAAAGATAGAAGATATAGTAAAACCAAACCTTTCTAATGCTGATATAATATTTTTTGCATTTTCAACATTGAGTTTGATGGTTAGCCTGATCATCGATGAATCATCGGGATGGTTTTCTATAAAACTGCTGAGAATTTTCCCGTATTCAGATTCTATTATTCTAGCGATTTCCGACAATGAATAATCAATCTGTTTCATTGGGATAACAAGTATTGCTCCAGGGCTTCTTATCGAAGACATTTTGGAGAATGCCTCAACAACATCCTGAATGGAAATGACGCCAATATATTGGTTGTTGTTATCTATAACAGCAACAAGGTTGAGATTTTGTGAGTAGGATTTTTTTAGAATTTCATAATAATGCTCTTGTGGAAACACGAAGATATCCTCGCCAACAAGTGTATATTGATCAATTGTTTTTTTGTTGTTTTTATCATTAAAAATCAAGTCTTCACTAAACACGCCATAATATTTTCCACCATCTACTACCGGAAATTCACGGGTGTGAAATTCCCTCATCCACTGTTGCGCTTTTTCTATAGTATCAGAAAGCTTGAGTGGAGGGATGGTGTAGTTAATGAGGTCTTTAGCTGTCATGCAACTTCCTTTTTGTTTAAAAACGCTTCCAGTATTTTGTTGAATTGATCGGGTTGCTCCATCATCGGAGCATGGCAACATTTATCAATAAATCGCAGTTGTGAATTGGCAATAAGTCGGTTGAAATCGTGCCCTACCATAGGAGGTGTAATGGTGTCATTTAATCCCCAAATGAGCAGGGTCTTGGCTTTTATCTTATGCAATTCTTTGGCAAGATTGTTTCGCTGGGCAGACTTGGCTATGCTTACAATTCTCAAACACTTAGGAATATCTTTAGTCGTTTCAAACACTTCTTGAATGTACTCTTCTGTTGCAGTATTTGGATCATAGAAGGTATATTCTACTCTTTCTTTAATGTAATCATAACTTCCTCGCCTTGGGAAAGATCCTCCCATGGCATTTTCAAACAAACCAGAACTTCCTGTAAGAATCATTCGATTGATTTTATCAGGGTGTTTAAGGGTGTACATCAGGGCCATGTGTCCACCTAGTGAGTTGCCCATAATATCAAATTTTTCTAAGCCCATGTGGTCAATAAAAGACTCAAGAAACTCAATTAGTTTTTCGAGACCTGCTTGGCGCACAGGCAGCTCATATATTGGCAACATAGGAATAATGACCCTGTGTTTACCTGAGAATTTATCCACTACTTCCTCCCAGTTGCTCAGTGCTCCAAAAAGGCCATGTAACAGCAGTAATATTTCTCCTGATCCCTGATCAATATACTTAAAGCCCTGCTCTTGTTTCATTCCCTTAGCTCGTAACATGGTCAATATTGTGAATTATGTAATTAAACGATTAAAATAAAGATATTATTCGAAAAGCGTACAGTCATACTGAAAATTCTTTTTCTTTTATGAACTCTTGAGAGTTGTTGAAAAACTCTTCGATAAAAGGAAATATAGCTGATATCATTCCAAATAACTTTGGGGCAAAGCCCGATACTGGTTGATAAAAAATTGAATCTGTTGTTAGTTCTGTGTCGAGTTTACCTCCAAAAGATCCGAATACCCACAAAAATATACTTAAAACCAGCGCCCACTTCACGATTCCCAAAATAGCACCGGTGATGTCATCAAGACTGCCAAAAAGTGTCATGTCAAGGACTTTTTTGAGCAATCTCCCAAGCCAGTTGAGAAGTATGATAATGCTGATGAAAATTATGGTGAAAACAATAACAGGAAGGATACTGTCATATCCAACTATATAGTTAGATAGAAAAGCTACACCTATATCCAACAATTTTATACCACCGATGATAGCCACAAAAAAAGCACCCAATGATATAATTTCCAGAATAAAGCCTTTTTTGAAACCGGAATAAGCGCCGATTCCAAAAAATACTAGTATGATAATGTCTATGACGTTCAAGGTAATACTATTATGACCGAAATAAGAAAAGTTGATTTATTTCAGTTGTCAAAAATGATTAAGACAATAAAGCTTTGACTAACGTAGAAATGATTTTTCCATCCGCTTTTCCGGCCAAAGATTTAGTAGCTACACCCATTACCTTACCCATATCTTGAGGGCTTGTAGCACCTATTTGTGCTATTATTTTTTCCAGTTCAGCTTTGATTTCGCCTTCCGACAATTGTTGAGGTAAATACGTATTGATTACATCAAGTTCATCTTTTTCAATTTTTGCCAAATCATCTCTGCCCTGTGCTATAAATAGCTCGTATGAGTCTTTTCGCTGCTTGGCGGCTTTTGTCAAGAGCTTCATTTCAACATCTTGGCTGAGCCCTTCTCCTGCTCCTTTTTCTGATTCGGCCAAAAGGATCATTGATTTAATTGCACGAAGCGCTCTGAGTTTATCTTTTTCTCGGGCTAGCATTGCAGACTTTATATCACCATCTATTTGTTGTTTCAAGCTCATGTTTGTAAAGATTTAAATCCTATAATGATTAATTTGCGGCAAATTTAATCATAAAGACTTCACAGTATAGGAAATTAAAAGAAACTGTATTATCCAATTCAAAAGAGAGAAAAGGAATGACCAGACTAAGTGTAAATGTAAATAAGATAGCAACAATCCGAAATGCCAGAGGTGGAAACAACCCGGATTTAGTTCAGGTAGTAAGAGATTGTGAGCGGTTTGGTGCTGAGGGGATCACCATTCACCCAAGAACTGACGAAAGGCATATTACTACTAAAGATGTATATGATATTAGTGAAGTAGTAACTACGGAGTTTAATATCGAGGGATATCCTGATGAGCGCTTTCTTAAGCTCATTGAGGAGGTGAAGCCTGCGCAGGCTACTTTGGTGCCTGATGGCCCGGACGTGATTACATCTTGCGCGGGATGGGATGTTGTAAACCATGACCAGTTTCTTATTGATGTGGTAGCTCGAATTAAAGCGAGTGGTGTCAGGGTTTCATTATTTATGGATCCAAATAAACAGCAAATAGAAAAAGTGCCTTCAATTGGAGCTGACAGAATCGAACTCTATACAGAACAATATGCTACGCAATATTTAATAGATAAAGAA
>CAXBNB010000020.1:0-14806 GCA_963976505.1 uncultured Reichenbachiellaceae bacterium | reverse complement strand
ATAGCATTAATCTTATGATTCCAATAGGAATTATTACCACTCTGCTACAAGGGATTTTCTATTTTACCTTAGGTCCTAAATATGCACTAGGCATAGCCACAGCAGTTATGGTGGTTTTGGTATTGATCACCATTCCTTTGACTGAAAATCATCTGAAGAAGAATTTCGATAAAGATGGAAAGAGGAAGTAATCCTTGATTTATGTTGAATTTCCCAAAAAATAATGACTGACAGTTGCCTTTGAAATACTAAATAGGTTATAAATCATTCAATATAATTTTCTCTGGTTATCTTTAGGGCTTAAACTTTAAACTCAGAAGGAAAATGTCGGGATGTAGTACGTGCAGCACACTCACCGCTGCTGATGGAAGTGTAAAAGGATGCAAGAGCAATGGCGGCTGTGATAGCGGCGGATGCAATAAATTAAATGTTTTTGATTGGCTGTCAAACATGGACATGCCTGTTCAAGACAGGTTTGATATACTAGAAGTTCGTTTCAAAAATGGGCGTAAGGAATTTTTCCGAAATGTCAATAGTGTGGAGCTCTATCCCGGTGATGCCGTAGTGGTGGATGTGCCCAATGGTCATCATGTGGGTTATGTTTCACTGCAAGGTGAACTGGTGCGTCTTCAAATGCAAAAAAAGAAAGTCAAGAATGACGATGACGTTCGAACGATTTATCGCCTTGCATCTGAAAAGGATCTAGAAAAATTTGAAAAAGTAAAAAACAGGGAAAACCCTACTTTGTTTCGCACCAGAGAAATCATCAGAGAGCTCAAACTGGAGATGAAGTTGACGGACATAGAATATCAGGGAGACAATACGAAAGCAACATTTTATTACTCTGCTGAAGTACGCGTAGATTTTAGAGAACTCATCAAGCGGCTAGCAGGTGAGTTTAAGATTAGGGTAGAAATGCGCCAAATTAGCTTGAGACAAGAAGCTGGTCGGTTGGGAGGAATTGGTTCTTGTGGTAGAGAGCTCTGTTGCTCCACCTGGTTATCAGAATTCAAAAATGTATCTACCGGAGCGGCACGTTACCAGAATCTTTCGCTGAATCCAAGCAAACTATCAGGACAATGTGGACGCTTAAAATGTTGTCTCAACTACGAATTAGAGACCTACATGGATGCTCTGAAGGACATTCCAGATGTGAACAAACCAATAATAACTCAAAAAGGAGAAGCAAAACTTCAAAAGACGGATATTTTCAGGAAGTTGATGTGGTTTGGTTATGATGGTGACAATACATGGATTCCTATTGCTGCCAAGCGTGTGAAGGAGATTCAAAAAATGAACGAAAAAGGGGAAAAACCTGACACCCTGATGGACGATCATGTTGGAGGGGAAAAACTAGAGTTTCAAGCATTGAACAGTGACTTGGAAAGCCTTGACAAAAAATACAAGAAGAAACCTCAAGGGGGTGGCAACAAAAAACGCAAAAACAGACCCAATAAGAATAGAAATAAAAACAGGAATAAAAATCCAAATCAAAACAATTCAAAAAACCAGAAACCTAAAGGCGAAGGTTCTAAGTAATAGAATCATTAACGACTGGAAAAAACAAAAATCAATAATGGCTATTAAAGTTTTTCCTTTCTTTCTAGTTGTTTTATTCTTCTTTGGTTGTCAGCAAAAACGCAATCAACCCGTTGATGACATTCCCATTGAAAATTCATTGCCGGAACAGGCGACTGTTTCTACAGAAAAAAAGGCCATCGTATTTTTTGGCAACAGCATTACCGCCGGATACCAGCTGGATTTGTCAGAGGCATTTCCTGCTCTGATTGGAGAAATAATTGACTCTCTCAACTTGGATTATAAGGTAATCAATGCTGGCTTAAGCGGCGAAACCACTGCCAGTGGAAATTCCAGGGTAGAGTGGGTATTGAAAAATAAAGTGGATGTATTTGTTCTTGAGCTGGGAGCCAATGATGGTCTCAGGGGAATACAAACTACCCAGACCAGAAAAAACCTCCAGTCTATCATTCAGAAAGTAAAAAACAAATATCCCTCCGCAATAATAGTACTTGCAGGAATGCAAATACCACCAAACCTTGGACAGGAATATGCCAATGATTTTAAGACAATATATCCTGAGTTGGCGGAGAAAAACAACACTGCGCTGATTCCTTTTATTTTGGAAGATGTTGCAGGTATTCCTGAACTCAACCTCGATGATGGCATTCACCCCACACCAGAGGGGCATCAAATACTGGCAGAAAACATCTGGAAAATATTGAGCCCACTCTTGTAAACTAAAACAAAAAAAACCTTGGAACAATTTATAGTAGATGCTGCCAATTTTGTCTGGGGAACCCCTTTACTCGTTTTACTACTGGGAGGAGGTATTTTTTTTACCTTCTATTCCAGACTACTTCCATTACAATATTTCCGACATGCAGTCAACATTCTAAGAGGAAAATATGATGAGTCTAAAGGGGAAGGTGAAATCACTCATTTTCAAGCACTATCCAGTCATTTGGCATCAACAGTAGGTATGGGCAATATCAGTGGAGTCGCTGTAGCCATTGCGACTGGTGGTCCAGGAGCTATTTTTTGGATGTGGGTCAGTGCTGTTTTTGGAATCACCACCAAATTTTTTACTTGCACCCTCGCAGTGATGTACAGAGGTAAGGACTCTGATGGCAAGATCCAGGGAGGGCCAATGTACGTGATCACCGAAGGAATGGGTAAACGTTGGAAGCCTTTGGCAGTATTTTTCTGTATAGCCGGTTTTTTTGCTGCTACTCCAGTTTTTCAAACCAACCAACTCGTACAAGTAACCAAAGACATTCTGCTTACCCCAAATGGATGGAATGGCGAAAACATACTTGTTGTTAACTTGTCCATTGGTTTATTGATCACAGTGCTGACAGGTCTGGTTATTTTTGGAGGAATAAAAAGAATAGGGCAGGTGGCTGGAAAGCTGGTTCCGGCAATGGTAATCCTGTATGTAGGAAGTGTACTTTTCATATTACTTACCAATGCTTCAGAAATACTACCTACTTTCCTTCTCATCATTGAAGACGCATTTAGTGCCAATGCAGCACTTGGTGGTGCTGTTGGGGCCATTATTGTCACCGGAGCGCGAAGAGCCGCTTTTTCTAATGAAGCAGGAATCGGTACTGCACCAATGATGCACGGTGCTGCCAAAACATCCGAACCTGTCCGAGAAGGATTGGTCGCAATGCTTGGGCCATTGATAGATACCATCATAATATGTACCTTAACCGGTTTGGCAATCCTAGTAACGGGTGTTTGGAAAACTGGAGACCTCAATGGAATATCTCTCACAGTAAAAGCATTCGAGATCGCCATGCCAGGAGTTGGAACCTACATTCTCGCTATCTGTGTACTAATTTTTGCATTTACAACCATTTTTGGCGCTTCTTATTATGGTAAAAAATGTCTCTCCTTTTTAATTGGTGCCAAATACAGCGAATATTTCAATTATTGGTATGTGGGTATCATAGTCATAGGGTCGGTTTCCAGTTTGGCCGCAGTAGTGAGTCTCATCGACTTTATGTACGCCATGATGGCTTTTCCTACGATGATTTCTGCTGTCTATTTAGCCCCAAAAGTTTTGAAAGAGGCCAAAAGATATTTGAACAAATTGCCATGACACCATCAACATGTAAGTGCTGGTACGGATAGTTCTTTACACACCAACTAGGATAGAAAAATCATTTTGTTCATACTAATTTTCGGGCATGGACTTTTTATCTTATCTTCATATCTTAAAAACAAAGAAAAAGAGAATGAAGGTTTTTTTGGTTGATGATCATGCCATCTTGTTAGATGGATTAGTTGCTTTGTTGAAGACCGATGAAGAAATGGAAATCGTTGGGACGGCAGGTACAGTTGCTGCAGCCATGGAGTTTCTTAAGATGCATCACATCGATGTATTGGTTACCGACTACAACTTGCCTGATGATGATGGACTCACTCTAGTGAGAAAAGTAAAAAGACTTTGGCCAGAAATAAAAATATTGGTGCTGAGCATGCACAATGAGTCTCATCTGGTAAAAGAGATATTGAAAGAAGGTATTGACGGGTATGTTTTGAAAAAGGATTCCAAAGATGAATTGATAGATGCGCTTTATTCAGTAAAAAAAGGCAAACTGTTTGTAAGCAATGAAATCAATAGCATGCTGGTGCGCAACCTCCACCAACCGGACGAGCAAAAGCTCCTAACCGAACGAGAGCGTGAAATACTGAAATTGATAGCCAAAGAGTTCACCAATAAAATGATAGCCGAAGAACTTTTTATCAGTGAACGGACTGTAGAAACTCATCGTAAAAACATTTTCAGAAAAACCAAAACAAACTCTCTGGTAGGCTTAATCAAGTTTGCTTACGCCAATAATTTGATATAAAAACCGTCAACTTTGTAATAATGGCTTACATTTGGATACTAACACAACTGAAATCTAAACCATTTTACTTTGGACATTCTCAGTATAAACGGAATAAGTAAGTCTTATGGAGACCATCAGGCTCTGAAAGACATCCATCTCAATATTCCTAAAAACAGCATTTTTGGACTTTTAGGCCCTAATGGAGCCGGAAAAACCACCCTGATTAGAATCATCACGAACATCATCATGCCAGATGCCGGTGAAATCATTTTCAATGGTAAACCGCTTGAACCCGATCATATCAGAGCAATGGGTTATTTACCCGAAGAAAGAGGACTCTACAAAAAAATGAAGGTAGCAGAACAACTGGTGTATCTGGCCAGGCTCAAAGGAATGAGTAAATCTGATGCCGTCAGAATCATCAAAGAATGGTTTGAAAAACTCGACATTTCATCTTGGTACCATAAAAATGTAGAAGACCTTTCAAAAGGGATGCAGCAAAAGGTGCAATTTATTGCTACCGTGATGCACAAGCCTCAATTGATCATTTTGGACGAACCTTTTTCTGGTTTTGATCCTGTAAATGCCAATTTAATCAAAGACGAAATCTTACAATTGCGAGCGGAAGGCACCACCATCATTTTCTCAACGCACAGAATGGAGTCTGTAGAAGAGCTCTGTGATCACATCTGTTTGATTCATGATGCTACCACTATTTTGAATGGTCCAAAGAATGATATTCGCAATCAATTCCGAAGCAATACCTTTATAATAGAGCATCGAGGCAACCTGGATGTATTATCGAATGGATATACATGCCTTTCATCTACAGAAGTAGATCAAGTTTTCCGATCGGAAATACAAATTCCTATTCAGGAAAACCTCAACGATTTGCTGAGAAGCCTCGCTGACAAAGTAGAGATTGTTTCTGCAAATGAAAAGATTCCTTCAATCAATGATATATTTATTTCACAAGTAACCAATTCAGACAATGGGTAAGATAGGATTAATAATCGCTCGTGAATATTTGAGTCGTGTCAGAAAAAAGTCATTTATCATAATGACCCTTTTGGGACCTTTATTGTTTGCTGGTATCGCTATTGTACCTACCTGGTTAGCGACCAGAGAAAGTACAGATCAAAAAATAATCTGGGTACTGGATGAGTCGAGCTATTTTGATGGAAAGATGGAAGACAGTGGCTCCATTAAATTTGAAATGATTCTCAAATCATTGGAAGTTGCCAAGTCAGAATTGATCAACAATCAAGATGTATCATTGCTCTATATTCCTAAAATTGATATTAATACTAAGGCTGAAATCTCTTTTTACTCTTTCAACAATCCAGGTTTTAGTCTTGAAAAAACATTATCCGGTAAAATCAGAAATGAGTTGGAAAACATCAAGTTAATCAACTCAGGTATAGAAAAAGAACAACTCGAACAACTCAAAGCAAGTGTAGAGTTCAATACCTATAACCTCTCCAACAAAGGAGTTGAAAATGAAAGTAGTTCAGAAGCTTCTTCGGCTGTTGGTTACATCAGTGCTTTCTTGATCTACTTTTTTATCTTCTTCTATGGTGCACAAATAATGAGGGGAGTGATAGAAGAAAAAACCAGCAAAGTAATTGAAGTAATTATTTCATCGGTAAAACCCTTTCAATTGATGATGGGAAAAATAATTGGTGTAGGGGCAGTAGGGCTGACTCAATTTTTACTTTGGACCGCTCTATCTACTGGAATAATTTCTGTAGGTTCTACAATTCTATTGAAAGACGTTGAACCTGATAAGATAGAACCCAGGGTTCAGGCCCAGCCGATGAAAACCCCAGTAAAGTCAGATACAGGAAATGTAATATTTGATGCCCTTAAGAAGGTTAATTTTTCATTGGTTGTAGGCTGTTTTGTTTTCTATTTTCTGGGAGGATACCTATTGTATGGGGCATTGTTTGCTGCCGTAGGATCGGCAGTAGATAGCGATGCTGACTCTCAGCAATTCATGCTACCCATTACTATTCCATTGATTTTTTCCATGGTAATCATTGCCGCCATCTTAAAAGAACCTCATGGGTCATTGGCTGTTTGGACTTCTATTATTCCATTCACAGCGCCGGTAGTTATGATGATGCGCATTCCGTTTGATGTACCAGCTTGGCAAATTGCAGTTTCTATGCTTTCTGTAATAGGTGGCTTTCTAGCTACCACATGGTTTGCTGGAAGGATCTACCGCATAGGTATTTTTATGCATGGCACCAAAGTGAATTACAAGGTTCTGGCCAAGTGGTTTATGATGAAGATTTAATCTATATAAATTAAAAGCTCTTTTCTTATCAGACATTCATCCTCGCAACGAATGTTTACTCTTATAAATGTGTCAGGTCTTTGACACGTCCATTGTACCATCAATCGGAGTAATAAATATTCCATGCTAGGTTTGGAAATTCTTTTAAAACTTCAAGCCTAAAACTCTCAAGTTTAGACATAAAAAAACCCCAAAATTTTGGGGTTTAGTATTTTATATCTTTGGCTAATATTAGCTCAACTTAAATGTAATCGGGAGAATCATTCTTACCTTTACAGGTCTTCCTCTTTGTTTCCCTGGTTTCCACTTTGGAGCACTTTTAAGTACTCTTACCGCTTCTTCATCACATCCAGCTCCAATTCCTTTTACTGCTTTGATCTCTGTAAGGGTTCCATCTTTATCCACAACAAACTGAACAAAAACCCTTCCTTCGATACCCATTCGTCTTGCTTGGTTTGGATACTTCATAGACTTACCAACAAACTTATAAAAAGCAGACATTCCTCCCGGAGGTGTAGGTTGATCTTCAACAATATCAAAAATCTCATCCGCCACTTCTTCTTCAGGTGCTTCTTCAAACACTATATCTTCGATTACTGTTTCTTCAGTAATCTCAACATCAAGATCCACTTCAATTTCTTCTTCTATCTCCTCTTCATCAGGGATTTCAATAATTTGTGGCAACTGAATTTTTGGTGGTGGTGGTGGCGGTTGCTCGGTCGGAGGAATCTCCATTATGTCTTCAAAATCATCATCAAGCTGACCAAGATCAACTAAATTTCCATCATCGTAAGACCTCCACTCAAAGGCTGTCAAAACGAGCGCAAGACTTACCGCCAGACCAATGTTAAAAAACATTCCGGTCTTTCTGTCTAAATCCGCCTTAGGGTTTTTCTTCGGCTCCATTTCTTATGTATTAATGTTTATTAAATTCTACTAGGTAACATAGCAGCGTCAAATATAAGTAAGTATGTATTAATTCGCACCTCTATAATGCAAATTAATGTAAGAAGTCACAAAAAATCCCGAAATACTTCCAACTATATCTGCTAACAAATCCATTATATCCCCCGATCTTCCTGGTATTTTCGTTTGTAAGTATTCTGTAATTGCCCCTAAAAAGATACAATACACGAAAAGTCCTACCCATTTAACCATCTTATCTAACGGTTTCAATGATTGGAATAACAAAAAAGTCAATATGAAAAACAATCCGAAATGACCTATCTTATCGAAATGGGGGATGTCAAACCTTGGTAGAGCATCAGGTGCTGACGATGAAAGTGTAAAAATCAAAATGATCAGAGACCACCCAATTACAAATACTTTGTACTTATTTTTACCCGAAATCAACTCCACCTTATTTTCCTATCAGCTTTTTATATGTTGCAGCGTCAATAAGAGAATCCTTCTCTGACAAGTCAGAAAGAGCAATTTTTATCATCCAACCATCTCCATAGGGGTCAGAATTCACAATTTCAGGTTCAGATTCCAATTCCTCATTAAATTCAATCACTTCACCAGACATAGGCATAAAAAGATCTGAAACTGTCTTCACCGCTTCTATTGTACCAAAAAGCTCCCCTATAGCAATAGTCTCTCCTTCCGTTTCAATTTCCACATATACGATATCGCCTAGTTCTCCTTGAGCAAATTCCGTAATTCCTACTGTCGCTTCTTCACCTTCAATCTTCACCCATTCATGGTCTTTGGTGTATAATAAATCATCGGGTATATTCATCTTGTCAAATATTATATTTTTATAATTGTAACTATTGGATCAAAATTACCTTTTATTTTGAATTTGAAGACAGGCTTTCTCGCTTTTTTACTATTAGTAAAAAACACAGAAGTCAGAATAGAAATTCACCCAAATCTCTAACTGATTCCAAATCAGCTTAAATATTTGTTTTAGTATTGCATATGGTTAAACTAATGAACGTTTTTGCCCTAGGACTTGGGCTGCTAGTATTCAATTCTCCCTCTTTTTCCCAAGAGGTAACATCTATTCATTCCGACTTACCGGAAGATTCGATCTCTTTAGAAATAATGATAGGACAAATGATCATTACTGGTATTGGTGATTTTTCTTATATCACTGAAAAGGAAGAAATTCTTAATGAAATCGAAAAAGGGTATGTGACAGGTGTTGTCCTATTTGAAAAAAACATTAACAAAAAGAGTCCTGAAAAGCAGTTGAAAAGAACCATCGATATGCTACAGGCAAAAAGTGCTATTCCCCTTTTTATAAGCATAGATGAAGAGGGCGGACGTGTCAATCGACTCAAACCTAAGTATGGATTCCCTGAAACAGTAAAGGCACAATACCTTGGTGAGATAAATAATCTGGATTCGACTTCTTTTTACGCCAACAACACCGCTAAAGTCTTAGCTTCTCTTGGCATAAACGTAAACCTTGCACCCAATGTAGATGTTGATGTAAACCCTAAGAATCCTGTTATTGGAGGTATGGGCAGAAGTTTTTCCCCAGATGAAAAATTAGTAGCAAAACATGCAGCACAAGTGATACGCACACATCATGAAAATGGAGTATTAACGGTTTTGAAACATTTTCCTGGACATGGAAGTTCTCATGCCGACACGCACCTTGGCATAGCAGACGTAACTGACTACTGGCAGTTCAAAGAATTAATGCCATATAAATACTTGATCGATTCGGCGCTCGTGGATGGAATTATGACAGCACATATTGTAAATGGACACCTTGACGAAAACAAACTACCAGCTACACTGTCACCCTTCATTATCAATAATATACTTAGAAATGTATTGGAGTACGATGGAGTTGTCTTTTCAGATGATATGCAAATGCATGCCATAAGTAAACACTATGGTTTCGAGCAATCTTTAAAAATGGCAATTGAAGCAGGGGTGGATGTGCTCATGTTTGCGAATATGGTGGAAGAGAATGAAAGAAAAACACCTACTCAAATCCATGACGCCATTCTGGAGATGGTAAATGCCGGAGAGATTACGAGAGAAAGAATAGAAACCTCCTATCTTCGAATAATTCAAATGAAAAGTCGTCTTTAAATAGAAAAACTTGTTTTTATCTATGCTTATTGAGCAATCTACAATATTTACTAACTTGCATTAGTTAATATTTTTAAACAGATATAATCATGAAAAGGCCTGCTCTCTTATTAACCATGTTCTTATTAACATCCATATTGATGTCTAGCTGTAGCAAAGACGACAAAGATGATGTGATAAAAAGTCTTGCTGGTGACTGGAATTCCTCATCCTTAGATATTTCTGGGTGTGCAGATGAGGCTGACAATGAGGCTACTACTTGCAACATATTCTGCTTTGAATTGTCTTTTAAAGCAGACGGAAGTTATACCATACTTGATTCAAGAGAAGCCGGAAATCCCATTACCACAGTCGGTACTTTTACAGTTTCGGACTCTGATATTATCTTTTGTGAGACAGACGCTGATTGTTCTAGAAAAGCTTTCGCTTTGAATAGAAACAGTTTGACACTAACATATAGCGATGAGGATGGCTGTAATTATACTGAACCTTATACTAAATCATAAGATTCCTTATCTCTCATTTTTCTAAACTCTGAATACCTTCTGTGGATAGCCATAAGAAATCCAATCACCATTATTAAAGTTCCCATCCAAAGAACGTTAATTAGTGGTTTTTCAACAGCTTCGAGTATGATCCAGTCTTTTTGAGTGGTGTTAACACCAAAAGTAAAAGAACCACTGCGTGGGTCAATATTGAGCAATGACATTTTAATACCTAGCTCATGTGAAATGTCTGGAATTCTGCCAGCCATCCTGTCTTTGATAATGTATATGGGTTCTATGACATACTCTTGATCTTTTCCTTTAATATTGATAATTGCCTTAACAGCTACATCTTCCGAAGACAATGGCACTCCTCGTACCTCATCAATCTTCTTCACTTCTTTTAGCTCTGCAATAAAATCATTTACTATGAAAGTTTGACCAATGCTGATACTCTCCTCTTTGGTTTCACTCCATTCTGTTTCCTCCGCAGGATCAGGAAATGTTCGAACATGAGTATATAAATCCATTCCAGCTGTGCGGCTTATATCTGGAGAATAAACAGTCATTTCCATCTGCTTGTTGATCTGAACAGTGGGATAAAGTGAGAAAGACTTCCCATTTGCTTTTTTATATTCTACTTCAAAATAGCTGGTTTCATGATTTTTAAGCCTTACCGTATCCCCAATTGAAAAGTACATTTTGTCATCAACAATTATGTCCTTATTTGCTATTGCTACAATAGGATCCATTGTTGGATCAAGAAAATGAGATTTCACATACCCAGGAACTCCATCAACTATCTTTCTCAACCCCCTGTAATTCAATGAATATCCTGCCATTTGTCTGGGTTCATTCAAAAATAGTAAGAGGTTTTTTTGATTGATCTCATCAGGAAAATCTTTGTGCCATACCAATCCAGTATTGTTGATAGAAATTATTTTCGAATATCCCGAAGAAAATAAAATTCCTATTAAAATCATGGCAATACCAATATGCGCTATAGCTCCCCCCGATAGTTTGTAGTTAGATCTAAATACCCTAAATAATATTTTCGCATTAGCAGCAATGGAATACAATCCCGCTGTAAGCAATAACATATAGGATATGTCTGTAATTTTTCCAACCATAATTATTATGGCTGATATTACAAGTGCAATCACAATAGGCAAAAACAATTCGTCTTTCAGTTTGTTCTTATCCATTTTGTTCCACCAAAAAAACTGACCTGTACCGGATAGCACTGCCAATAATATAGAAAACCAAAGTTGGAACTTGGTATAAAAGCCAATCGCATCCACAGGAGGAGCCAGATTGGATTCGATTCCAAAATTTTCTAGAATCGCATTATAGACGGGCATTGATGTAGGAATAATTACCTGAAATCCCATCAAGCATAAAACAGCCGCACCCATAAAAATCCAAAACTCACGTGAATATGCCGATGTTTCTTCTTTCTCAGTTGGCAGGTGCTTCCATGACCTTGCTGCAACAAATACAGAGATAGCAATAAACGCCAATAAATAAATTAGTAACTGACCGGACAAACCAAGATCAGTAAATGAATGAACTGATGAATCTCCTAAAATCCCGCTACGGGTAAGAAAAGTCGCATATATTATTAGAATAAAAGAAGAAATGACCAAAATAATGGCTGCCTTCAATGCATTATTACTTTTCTTAAAAGCAATCATCGTATGTATGGCTGCTATCAACACAATCCACGGTACGTAAACAGCATTTTCCACCGGATCCCAATTCCAATACCCTCCAAAATTCAGTGTCTCATAAGCCCAATAACCTCCCATCAATATTCCTACACCCAACACTACACCAGAAAACAATGCCCACGGCAAAGCAGGTCTAACCCATTCTTTATATTTTCCAAGCCACAATCCTGCAATACAAAAAGCGAATGGGATCAAGGTAGTAGCAAACCCAAGAAACAACGTTGGAGGGTGAATAACCATCCAGTAATTTTGTAACAATGGGTTGAGTCCCGTACCATCGACAGGAACAAAATTTGGGTCTGTTTTAAATATAGGAGCATCAATCACATCCCTCAACAATAAAAAGGGTGAGCTTCCAATTTTAACATTGAAAAGAACAGCTCCTAAAATCATAGATACCAAAAAGCCCTGTACTAAAGCAAATACAGCCATAATCGGCGCTTCCCATGTTTTATTCGTCTTGATTAGCACAAAACCAAGAATTACATTCCAGAAAATCCAAAGCAAAAATGAACCTTCCTGACCTTCCCAAAAACTTGATATTTGATAATAAACTGGCAATACAGACGAAGTATGACTGTATGCATAATGGTATTCGAAGTAGTGATTGTGAATGATATAAAAAAGTGTACCCACGACACCCATGACCATTATACCATGAGCAATGAAAACAGTTCTGGCATATTTAGCCCATGTTGATTTCTCCTCCAAATCAACAGCATATACCGATTTTACATAGCCATATGTGGCCACCAAAGCTGTTATGAATGAAGCAATGATTAAAAAATGGCCTAAGTTGCCAACAAAAGTATGTATCATTTAGCTGCTAATTTCAACGGTTTCGTCCTGATATTTAGAAGGGCATTTCATCAGGATTTTACTTGCCACAAAAAGATCTTTATTGTAAGCCCCTACTACTACTACTTGTTCCGATCTTAAAAAATCAGCAGGCATTGGTTCATTAAAAATGACACTTTGTTCCACTCCATTATGATCGACCATTTGAAAAGAAAAAGAAAGCATATCCGGGCTTGTTTTTAGTCCAACCACTTCTCCACTGGGATCCTTTTTCAAAGCTCCCACCACATGTATTTTTTTATCGTCTCCGTTTTGTGCGATCTCCTTGGCCTCACCAAAAGTCACATAAGTACTGGCATCTCCGGCAGTAGAGATTATAATCATAATAGCAACTCCTATTATGATTACTCCAAAAATGTGTGATTTTTTCATTTCATTAATTGTTTATTCATTCAAAGATTTTATCTCTTTTTCCAACGCAGATACCTTCCTGTCTATTTTGTACAGATAAAAAGTAATTCCTATAAAAATCAAAAAGATTACCCCAACTACTACGTAAATTTTACCATTTGATCTCATTTCATCTGCCATTTCTACATTATTATTAGAATAGTCAGAATCGGAGATCTTATATTTTGCGTCTTGGGCCGAAAGCTGTAAAGAAAAAAACAGACATATTATGATCAAATATTTTTTCATCTTAATTCTCGTTAATGATTTTTAATGATATTTCCTTTATCCTTATTCTCAATGTTGCTACCCAAAAGCCCAATAATGTCCAACCAATTACTGCTGGATAAAACACCATTCTAAGTTTGTCATCCAGATCATAATAATTAAAACCTGGATTGCCGCCATTTCCGGGATGCAGTGATGAGTCAGCCATCCTTGGAAGGATAAACAACAGTGGAATCATAGCTGCAAATGCAAAAATGTTATACACCGCCGAAATTCTGGCTTTTTGTTGTTCATCTTCCAGTGAATTTCTTAAAACTAGATAGGCCATATAAATCAGCAACGCTATCGCCGATGAGTTTTGTTTGGGGTCACCACTCCATGGTTCACCCCAGGTGTATGTTGCCCAAAGCATTCCTGTTACTAACCCAAGCATCCCGAATAGAATACCAATATTCGCAAACTCTACTGCTTTGATATCAAACCTCTGATCTTGTGTAGAAAGGTATTTAATAGAATATACCATCGATGTTGTCAACAGTATTATCATTCCAAACCACATAGTCACATGAAAATACAAGTTTCTAATACTCTCGTTCAATATAACCAACCTTGGAACTTCCAATAACAGCCCCCCGACGATGGTGTATGCAACCAAAGCGACTGCCAACCATTTCCACCACGATTTTTTTATGTTATTCATATCAACTTCTCCATAAATACGGGAACAATAAGTAAGCCAAAGTGCCTACAATTAAATTAATTGCACACAATGTAATGATCTCATCCATGCTTTCACTTCTGGCTATTCCATCGATTGCATTTTTAGATATTTTTATCACCATCAAAATTACAGGAATGACTATCGGAAATGACAAAACTGCCATTAATATTCCATTGTTACCTGCTTTAGATGCAATAGCTGAAATCATAGTCAACGTTGTTGAAAGCCCCAAAGATCCCAATAACAGGTTAATGAAAAACAACCCATGATCCTGAATAGGATATCCCAATACCATACTATATACACCTATAGCCAATAGTGACAATAGCCACATCAACAGTAGATTGTAAATGATTTTTGACAAAATTATTCCTTGAGGACTAACCAGTGTGTAATAGTATAACATACGACTTTGATTCTCTTGCACAAAACTTTTTGCAATAGCACTGGTTGCGGAAAACAGCATAATTATCCAAAACAATGCATTCCAAGTGAGGTGACTTATTCCTGTATTCTTAATGTTGAAGCTTAAGTAACAAATGAAGATTGTAGAAAATGTATAAAGTAAAATGCCATTTATAGCATACTTCTGCCGCCACTCTAGCATGAGTTCTTTATAGAACAACGATTTGATTTCATTTAATACCATAACTTTCGGGAGGCAAATTTAGATCATTAAA
>CAXBNB010000019.1:0-14881 GCA_963976505.1 uncultured Reichenbachiellaceae bacterium | reverse complement strand
GAAATAAACTGGAACATACCATTCAATGGTCGTCCTACTCTTATGATAGACCCTCTACCCTGATCTCTAATGATATCTTCATTACCCCCAGCAATAGCTGTTACTTTGTTTTTATTGTAAGCAAAGTTGAAATTGGTGGACCATGAAAATTCTTCATTTTGAATGTTTACAGTATTCAAAGTTACTTCAAACCCTTGGTTCAACACATCTGCTGCATTTTTGAAAATTTGCACATATCCTGATGTATTGGGCAAATCAGTGGTTAACAGCAAACCTTTGGTTTGTTTGTGATAATAATCAAATACCAAACTTATTTTGCCATCAAACAGTTCTAAGTCCAAACCATAATCAAACATCGTGGTTTGTTCCCATGTCAGTTCTGAGTTTTTGTATCCGTCTGTCCATACCGGGTTAAATCCTCCGTTTCCACCATAACCTGCAGTCGGCTCCAATATACCCAACGCCAAGTAATCTTCGCTAAACTGTCCACCAGACAGCCCTACACTCGCTCTTAGTTTACCAAAAGTCAAAAATGGGATGTCCATAAACGACTCATTCGAAAAAGTCCATCCTATAGCACCTGAAGGAAAGACTCCCCATTTGTTGTTTTCGCCAAACTTAGAAGAACCATCCGTTCTCAAAGATCCAGAGATCAAATACCTGTCTTTGAAAATATAGTTTACTCTGGAGAAATACGATAGTATGGCATTCGCAGAATAATTTGACTCACCATCTGCCACTGCTACTGGAGCGTTTACATTTTCAGCAACGGTCTCTTGGCTGGTATTGCCAGATGCCGAAGTAGATTCCGACTTAGTATATTGTACGCCCTGTCCCACCAAAAAATCAACATAATGATTGTCATTAATGGTGTTTTTATAAGTAACTGTATTGTCCCATATTAAATTTTGCGTTTCACCCAATGATGACTCAGACGTTCTATCAATAGCATCATCTCCGTCAGCAATTACAATTTGCTCTGGATATTTTTCATCCCTCATAGACCTGGAATAATCTAAACCTCCAGAGGTTTTGAAAGTAAAGTTTTTAAGAAAATCATACGAGATGTTTAAGTTGGTCCTAATCCTGTTGTTGATATTTCTATCATCGTACTTCACCTGATCACTAAATCCTTCGAGGATCGGAGAATCAGGAGCGGGAAGTAATGAAGAAGTAAATCCCGGCTCTGCAAGCGAAAGGCGCCTAGAGTTATTGGTTCGTGAAATACCTACCACAGAATTGATTGACAGCTTTCTATCAAGACCGAAGAATGTACTGTTCAATAGCATATTTGATCTTTTAAACTGACTATTAATGGCAATACCTTTGTTGGTAAAGTGCCCCATACTTAGGCTATAGTTTCCAAAATCACCGGCTCCTCTGATCGACGCATTGTAATTTTCAGTTTTACCCATAGAGTAAACTTCTCTCTGCCAATCTGTAGAATTATTGTAATAAGGATTTAAACTGTCTGATAAATTAAAAGGCAAAGGCAAGGTAGGATTGTATCTGTCATACAAAGCCACTTTTTGTCTTCTTTCCAAAGTACCGCCTGCTGTATTGATCAACTGCGGTACTAAACTGATACCGACCAAAGATGAAAGTGTAATTTGTGGTTTTCCTCTTTTACCTTTTTTGGTTGTAACTAAAATTACACCGTTTGCTGCTCTAGATCCATAAATGGCGGCCGCAGAAGCATCTTTAAGTACTGTGATATTCTCTATATCATTGGGATCAATATCCGCAAGGACGTTGGTACCAGTTACATTAAATTCACTTGTTGCTTGTGATAAAATAGGAATTCCATCTACCACATAAAGTGGCTCACTGGCTACTTCGCTTCCTCCACGAGTCACAGCCGAAAGCCCTCTGATGATGACTACCGGAGCAGCACCAGGTTCACCTGAGTTTACCTGCACGTTTACCCCTGCTACTCTACCCTGCAACATCCCTTCCATATTCTCAGCAACCTGAGATCCTGCCAAGTCTGACATTTTGATATTGGAAATAGATCCTACATTGTCTTTCGCTTTCTGCTCACCATAAGCAACTTCGATTACAACCTCATCAAGCTGCTCTGCATCAGAGACCAACGCTACATCAATTACTGATTGAGCGCCAATGGTTATAAATTGACTAGAATAGCCAATGTATCTAAACTCTAACGAGGTAGCTCCACTCGGCAAGGACAACTGGTAATAGCCTTCTATGTCAGTAGCAGCACCTCCACCATTGGGTGTAATGATCACTGATACTCCCGGAAGGCCTTCACCTTCTTCTCCGGTTACCCTTCCTTTCACAATTTTTCCTTGTGCGTATATCAGGTTTGATATACCGGCGGAAAGTAAAATGAATAGTAATATTTTCTTCATATTAAATATATTTTTTTTCATCTAAAACTTATTTAAAATCCAAACTTATGCTCATCGCTCAATACATGAATCACACCGTTTGTAGTTTGAATATCGCCGGATGTAACTATCACTTCTGCTGCTGTGGTATTCTTTTTATCTGCTTTCAAACTGGCATATAAATCAGCATCAGTATAAATTATATTCTTAGCTCCTACATTCTGAACACCTTTGTATTCATCGGATTCTATTTTCACATTCATGTTGATGGTGTTTGCGGTGACAACATCGTTACCAAGCCCTGAGGTGATTCCACTTCTCAACATTTTCGCATCCACTATGATATACTTCTGGAGCAAAGAGTCTAAATCATCCACATCAGCTTCTGCAAGAGAACTGTAATCCATGCTACCGAGGTAGTTAAGTATTGACTCATTTTGCAAAGCAAATAATGTGATATTGTCTTGATTAACCAGTGCCTTTCTATCGGTCAGGTCAATCATCTGCACCATCACTGAAAAGTTGTCTGGGTCTGAGTTCAAGTAGTCATAGCTTGTCATATTGACTACTCCTGAAGCCGGACCAGATTCTATAAAATATTCCTCGGTACATGAAGCCATCACAACTGCAAGTACGAGTAATAACTTTCCTTTAAATATATTCTTCATATTCGTACTGTTTTAGTTAGTTCCAAAATGGATTTTGAGTCATCAAAGCATTGTTGGTAAATGCTCCGTTTGATATTGGCCAGTAGATTATTCCATCTCTTACATCAGCTGGAGATATGGTCGATACCTTTTCAGATACTTTACCAAATCTTACCAAATCATAGAAGTCCTGCCCTTCGCCATATAATTCCCTTCTTCTTTCGGTAAAAATTGCTTCTTTTAATGCGCCATCATCAAGCTCCACATAGTCGAGTAATCCTGCTCTATTTCTTACTTGATTTAAGAATGCCTCCGCCGCTGCTGGATCCGTTTCCATAGTAGCCTCGGCTCCCAATAACAACATATCCGAATACCTTAAAAAGCTGCTATTCACTCTTGGGAAATTGCCCTTTCTATAAGAAACTGTTTCTGCTCCATCGTTGATACTGAAGTACTTTGTCCTTCTTGCATCTGAACTGCTATAAAGTGCATTTACTTCTGCATAGGTTGGTGGATCAATTCTTGACAATAATTTACCATTAAAAAATACTTCGTCATTGAACATGTCAGAATTCAGGTCTTGATATTCAAAATCAGAATTGAAGTTCGACAGAGGAGAAAACAAGAATATGTTTTCAATTGTGTTACCCTCAAATACCCTTGATAAGTCATTATCCAAATTCTGCAAATCATACCTTTGAAGGTCAATCACACTGTTAACAGCAGCCAAAGCCAATGCGTAATTACCTTTCCAAGCATGTATATGAGCCAGTAAAGCATAAGTGGCTCCTTTCGTCGGTCGGGTGATAGAAGAACTAATATCTTCATCGCCGCTTTCTGTCAAATACACGTCAGGCAGCACTGCCGAAATAGTTGTTAAATCTGTAATCAAGAAGTCAAGCACATCAATCTGAGGCGTCTTAGACATGGCATCAATCTGACTGGTTTTAGTCACCAAAGGAACATCACCCCAAATTCTTGTCATATTGAAATAGAGAAATGCACGTAAGAACTTAGCTTCTGCTATGATATTGGCTTTTTCCTCGTCAGTAATGAAATCAGGTATGTCACCTACTTTCTCTATCACTACGTTGCACTGGGTAATTGCTTTGTAGAATCTGCCCCAGTCTTTTAACGTACGGAACAAAGCCTGACTAGAATGCAACTCCTGATTGCTCATTTCTTCGCCTTCAGGTCCGTTCAGTGTTAACAAACCAGATCTAACGTCACTATAAAGCACCCATGATGTTTCTGTAACGATTGCCCTTCTGGCTAGTACATAAGCTCCTGAAATTGCCATAAATGCACTTTCACGTGTAGTGAAGAAATCTTCTTCTTCTCCTTTATTGAGGTCGTTGATTTCCAAAGTATCGCACGATACTACCGGAAGCCACAAGCTCAATAACAGAGAGAGTTTTATCAATAAACTTTTTCTATTTTTCATAATTATAATCCTAAGCTTAGTCCAATTGAAACTGATTTGTAACGAGGAGTTCCCGTAGTATATAGGTTGAATCCATTAACTGCATTCCAGTTTTCTTCCGGATCTAATCCACTGTAGTTTGACCCGGCAACAAACAGATTTTGTCCGGTAACATAAACTCGACCACTTCCAAACCCAAGTTTTGAAAGGGTTGCTTCACTAAGATTGTAGCCAAATGTCAAACTGTTTAACCTGATATAAGATGAGCTTTCTATGCCTGAAATGCCTTGAATGCTTACATTGTCATTGGCCGAATTCAACAAATAATAATTTGTACTTGAACCATCAGCTTCAAACATCCCTCTATTCAACTCATTCACATTGGATGTATATCTGTTACTCACAGATTCTTTAAGTATTTGACCTCCAAATGAGTAAGAGAATAATCCATCTAGATAAAATCCTTTGAATTCTAAAGTATTGCCAAACCCTCCATATAAATCAGGCTGTGGGCTACCTGCAAAATACCTATCGTTTTGATCCAAAATATAATCACCATTTTTATCCAAAATCTTAGGCATTCCCTCATCAAGTTCCACTCCTGAATAATTCAGTTTCAATCCCGTGGTAGGATCAACAGGAACGTCGGCAGCACTGGTATAAACACCATTGGCTGCATGGGCATAAAATCCATTGATTGGTCTTCCTTCAATGATAGAGCCATAAAAAAGATTGTTGGCGTCAGTAGGCATCTTCGTTACTTTATTAGCAATAAAAGAAGCATTTAATCTCGTATTCCAAGAAACCTCCCCTACTTCAACATTGGCTGATAACCCTAAATTCAATCCGGTATTTTTCATTCCAATACCATTTTTCACTTCATCAGAGAAACCTACTGTGTTTGGCAGCATCACCTGATAGTGGTAGTTACTGATATCGTTGGTGAAATAGTCAGCTGATAAGAACAGCTTATTATTTAACAAGCCTAGGTCAACACCAAAGTTGTAATTGGTAGAAGTTGGATTGGTAAAACTATTGTTGGTTCTGGCATACCTGGTAACACCGGTACCATTCTCTCTTACTCCCGCATAATCTCCTATTGTACGGATGTCACTTTTCCATAAATGATCATCAGTAGGTAGAATGCCAGATTTGCCGTAATCGGCGTTGATGTTGGCATAAGATATCCAGCTCACGTCTTCCAATAGAGATGTTTGAGCTATATCCCAACTAGCACCTACAGCAGGATAAATTCCCCAACGCTCATCTTCTGGAAGCTTTGAAGAACCATCTGCTCTAATTACCCCACTCAATATAAGTCCGTCTAACACCTCATAATTTGCATCAGCAAAAAATGACAACAGTGCATTCTTGGATAATGAACTTCCACCATCAATAGCACTTAGTGATATTCCGGTTATGGTTTTCACAAAATTACTGGTTCCTGATGCATCTCTGTCAGCAGACACTTCTGTAAATTGTCTATCGTCAACGATGATGCTCTGTCCTAATGTAACATTTAGAGCACGTCCGTTAATTTCTTTAGAATAAGCCAGTGTGTTTTCATTCATCAATTGCTGCCTTCTGGTAGAAAAAGAACTAATAAAAACCCTTCCACTATTCACAGTAGATGGCACAAAATAATCTCTTCTTCCAGTTTCATAATCAAGTCCAATATTTGAATTGAACTTTAAATTATCAGTAAACTCATAATTCAAATTAATAGAAGACATCAAGTGATTGTTCACATTAACATCTCTCAATTGATCGTCATCCTCAAAAATGGTTGCTGGGAAAATTGAGTTGTCATTTTCGGCAAAGAATGATTGCTGAAACAAGTTGGAAGTACTGTTTCCTCTATCCATTCTAGCAGCAAGTAACATCACTCCCAAAGTAAGCTTGTTGGTCACATTATAAGTGGTGTTTAGATTAAGGTTCAACCTTTTCAAACCAACATCCTTTTTAGGCGATTCTTCGTTGTAATAACCCAAGTGCAACAAGTAGTGACCATATACACCACTATTTCCAATGTTCATGTTTACATTCTGAACTGAACGGGTATCGTAATTATCCTTTTGCCAATCAGTGTTGTAGCCATAAAAAGAGTTGGTACTATCACTCAAGTACATTGGAATGTCAATACCATCCAAATCGCCAGGCAATACAATGGCATTGTCATAAAGACCTCTCAGTCTTCTTCTTTCTGCATTTCCACTAATGGTTGATCTCAATTGCGGCGCAAAATTGACTCCACCTGAAACACTTACAGATATCTTGGTGCTTTCATAAGCTGCACCATCTTTTGTAGTAATAGAAATGATACCATTGGCACCTCTAGCTCCATATCTTGCAAGAGATATCGCAGAGTTGAGTACTTCAATAGATTCTATATACTCAGGACTAATCTGGCTCAATGGATTAATTTGTGACGCTTCAGAAGCATCTACATAAATAGGAACACCATTTAACAAAATCAATGGCCTGTTGTCAATACCAACAGATGCAGTATTGACAGAATTTACAGACATTACACTTTGAATACCAGGTGATCCATTCCAGTTTTGAACAAAAAAGCCTGAGAGTCTTCCCTGCAGAAGGTCTTCTAAATCTGACGCAGGGATGTCTTTCAAATCATTGCCATAAATCTTTTTATGATTGGCTTTTACTTCTTTCTCCACAATGAGAGAATCTTGTTCGGAAGAAGCAGATTGCTTCTGCTTCTTGTCGTTTCCAATGTCATATCCACCAGAGGCTTGAATATTTGCTACCAAAAGAATTTGCAACAAAATCACACAACCTGAAAGCTTAAAACGCGCATTGGTTTTTGGTTGTAAATTTTTTGTCATATTATCATAGGTTTTATTAGTTTTTCTAATTTTAAACATTAGTGCATTTTAAAATTTTTATTCAGTAAGAATGCTTTGAAAAGTAAGCAAGCACAGTAGGTGTGCTTGCTCTCTAAAATTTCTATTCGTTGTATAGGGCTAACATTTCGGCTGCAGTTAGTGCATGATCGAAAATATAAGTGTTAGAAACTTTTCCCTCAAACCAGTCTCCATAGGTAGCTGTACCTTCTTGAGCTATTCGAATTGGGAGTCCACTATTTATTTCTCCAGTTAAACCTGCCAAAGAGGAGCTGCCCATTTCGACACCATCTTGATACACAGTTGCATTACCATCTCTGTCGAAAGTGGCTCCTATCAAATGCCATAGTCCGTCATTGACAATTCCACCATTTACATCAACCCTATCTCGATTTGTGTCAGCAACATTAAGTTTCCATGAACTGTTTCCTCGAAAAGCCAAAACAAATCCAGGGTTACTTCCACTACCCCAATCTTTATCTCCTATGATTGATGGATCACTGTTTGTTGCCGTAGTATTCACCCATAGTGCAACAGAAAAATCTTTATCATACCTAAAATCAAGGCTAGACACTTGATCTGTAACAGTCAATTCGTCCATAATTGTAAGGTATTCTGGATCACCATTGAAAGTCCTTACAAGTCTGTCGGTACCGTTGATGTCTTCAGCAGTATAAACCCCAGATGATAAATCATCTACAGTCATTAAGAAGTTTTCTCCTTCTGAAGTTCTATACTGAACGCTGTTTTGCAACGCAGCAACTTCTGCTGCTGTCAAAGCATAATCGTAAATGATTGGCTCTCCTGATTGTCCAGGGAAAAAGTCACCATATGTTCCAGTCCCATCTTGCCCTAAATTGATTGGAAAACCACTGTTCATGTCACCCACTGCAGACATATCTGCTCTACCCAATTCTACTCCATCTTGATAGATCACAACATCTCCATCTCTGTCCAATGAAGCTACCAAGTGATGCCATTTTCCATCATCCACTTTCTTCTCGGCTCTCATTGCGTCACTTACCGTTACATCTAACCTGTTTCCGTTTCCGTCTGCTAGGTTTATTTTCCATCTTTCATGAGTTAGGAACATGGTAAAGCCTTTGTTGCCACCACTGCCCCAATCTTTATCTCCTATTATAGATGGATCACTCACATCCTCGGTTATCTTAACCCAAAGGGAAACAGAAAAATCTTCAGTGTATCTGAAGCTCAAAGCATCAGAATCAATAATTTCGACGTAATCATCTTCTCCATCAAAAGTAAAAAGGTGGCCATAAGTACTGTTTTCAACTACTATAGCTCCATTCACCAAGGTTTTCAATTCTAGAATCTCACCGTTTTGTTTTTTAAGAAACCCAAAAGCTCTTGGCCTGATGTTGGCCATATAAAATACAAAATCTAATGTTTGAACAGATGCTGCTTCGTTTCCAGCTGCGTTGTTATAAGTAATAACAAAGGATAGTGATCCTTCATCGCCAGGCCCAAAATTCAAATCATCAAAGTTTGATGAAAATGAAACTACATATTCATTCTCATCATTGATTGCAGGAACAACTAGTTCTTCAAAAACTTTGTTGTCACCTAACAAAACCTCAATCTTGGAAGGCTCTAATTTCATCACAACATCCATAGTGACGTTTTTACCAGGAAGGAAATGATCAGATTTTGCAGGATCATAAGACAATGCTGCCAGCTCTTCTTCGGTATATGGTTCTCCAGTTTGAGGATTGTCGTGTCTAATCACCGCTTCATTACCAACCAGACGGGCATCAACCGGAACTTCTTCCAATGATGCCGCTACTACCGGCTCGGTGATTTGTTCTTCACATGAAATAACCAAAGTAAGGAAACAAAGAGCTGCCAAAGACAGCAGACCTAGCTTCCATTTCGATAATCTAATAGCAGAAATTTTTTCTTTAATTAGTAAATGTTTTACCATATTTTATTCGGTTTAGTTAAGTTTTTTTTCGACGTAATACTGAGCGTTTTTTAAATAATTCGAACACTCTATCTTTAATTATCGTACAATTAAACTCGACTTATAGCTGCCATCCCAATCACTATTATTAATTAATAAATTATTAATCATTAATTCCTATTAATTAATAGCGCTGAAATCCTTAGAACACACTCTAATCCGTTTAATTGCATATTTTTAGAAAGGAATCATTGATCAAATAAACATATCTTGAGTCAATTATTAATAATATGATTTTATTGATTCTATGAAATTCAAAGCCATTTTGGTTAGAAAACCAACATAGGCATCCCCCATGATTTTTCGGTCTAATTTGTCGGAATAATTTTTATTTCCCATAGCAGACTTCACTTCTATTACTTGTGATAATAGTGGGTCAGATTAGGCTCTTTGATCGACAAGGATTATGAAAATCCTTTAATTTTTAAGGAAATTTGAACAAGGAATGATTTATCTTAGGAAAATCTGATAATTTGTATTTAAGGAAGGTTGATTCTAGTCCATTTTACATATCATTGATTCCCAAATTTTAAAACTAAAAAAATAATACCATGAAATTTAAATGCTTATTAGTGCTTGTATTGTGTTTAGGGATGTTATCGACAGTCTCTGGTCAAAAAGGAAAGAAGGGTTGGATTCCATTATTTAACGGCAAAAATTTGGACGGATGGCAAGTTGGAGAAAATGCTTCATCTTTTTCAATAGAAAATGGAACCATTAAGGTGGCCGGGCCAAAAGCACATTTGTTTTACATGGGCGATGTAGAAAATCACGAATTTAAAAATTTCGAATTTGAAGCTACAGTGATGACCAAGCCCAGCGCCAATTCAGGAATATATTTTCATACAAAGTATCAAGAAGGAGGATGGCCGTCAAAGGGCTATGAAGTTCAGGTAAACAATTCGCAGGGGGACTGGAAGCGTACTGGTAGTTTATATGATATTGTTGATGTAAAAGAAACCTATGTAGGAGACAATGTTTGGTACACCGAGTACATCAAAGTAGAAGGCAAGCGAGTTATCATTAAAATAAATGATATTGTAGTGGTAGATTATACAGAACCTGAAAACCCAAAACGAGAAGGAAATCATCCACATAGACTAATTTCAGAAGGAACCTTCGCCTTGCAAGCACACGACCCAGGTAGTGTTGTTTATTATAAAAGCATCATGGTTAAGCCTTTGAAATAATTCGAAGACAATTGACTGTATTTTGGTCAGACAGGCAATTAGCGATAAAAAAATAGGCGGTCATTTACTGACCGCCTATTTTTTTTATCGCATCATAGAAGAAATAGACCCCTTATCATTGAGGATAATTTGGATTCTGATCCAAAAGTGGATTAATATCCCGTTCATCTTGAGGGAATGGAAATAAATAATGCTTACTAGGGTCAAAAACTCGCATTACTCCTCCTGGATCCTGAATTGTAGGCACGTAATCCTCTATTGTTTTCCACCTTTTAACATCACTATACCGTGTTCCCTCCAGAGCAAATTCAACCCTTCGCTCATTTCTAATTCGATCTCTCATTTCATCTTTGGTTAATCCCAAAGGCAACTCGGGCATGTCCACGCCTGTTCTGGTACGCACTTCATTTACAGCATCATACACAGATTGGTCTGGACCTGAAGCTTCATTTTTAGCTTCCGCATACATCAATAAAACATCCGCATACCTAAGGTGTATCCAGTCTTGTTCACTCTGTGTACTGTAATCAATAGGCAATGCATCCCAATTACAATATTTAACAGGATTATATTGAGATGCCGATATATTGTTGTAGTTAAAAACCACCTCTTCGCCTGCAGAATTATACGCTTTGTCAGTATATCCCTTTATGGTCATTATAAGTCGAGGATCTCTATTGAGCTTCCAATCTGAAGGATCATAAAGAGGGGAAGATGTTATGGGCTGTCCATCTGTACATTCGTAAGCATCAACCAATTGTTGCAATGGATTTAATATTCCATGCCAAGAAAAACGAATATCCAGGTCACTAACGAAGTTTGGATTTAAGAACCGAGTTGAAAAAATAATCTCTGGATTGTCATTTTGACCAGTTGCTAAAAACAACGTACGGAAGTCATCATGAAGTGTGAAAATTTTATCCTGAATTACCTCATCTGCTACGTCAGCAGCCTCTTGCCATTTTTCCTGATGAAGTAGCACCTTCGCTTTTAATGTCAATGCAGAACCTTTTACAGCATGTCCATCAGAATATGGAATATTGTCAAGATGTTCAATAGCAAAATCCAGATCGTTGATTACTTGAGCTATTACTGTAGCTTTAGCACTTTGTTTCACAATAGCTTCATCAATTGTTACTGAATGATCATATAAAGGTACTCCTCCATAAAATTCAGTAAGTGTAAAATAGAACAACGCTCTTAAAAAGAGCACTTCTGCTTTATACACATCTAGCCTTGCAGGATCCAATGGTGCCTTTTCCACATTATCCAGGAAAAAATTGCACGAGCTAATTCCTCTATAGCAGTCATTATAAATAGTATTAATTATACTACCGGATGTCGGTTCGATAAGGCCTTGAGCCAAACTGATTACTGTTCCATAGGCATCTCCTGCCATTACATCCAAAGACCCATCCTTATGTCTAAATGTCCAGCTGTTTAGTCTATTGTACACTCCAGCCAAAGCCATATCAACTTCTTTTTCGTTTCGCCAAAAAGTTTCACTTGATATTTGATCAAGTGGATTCTTATCAAGAAAATCAGAACAAGAACTTACACAAATAGCAAAAATCGCAATAAAGAAAATTTTTATATTATTTATTATATACTTCATGATTCAATATTTTTAGAGTTTTACCTTTAATCCAAATGCTAAAGTCTTAAGTTGCGGGAAAACACTAAAAGCGCCCCCTCCTATTCTTTCAGGATCTAAGCCAGGATACTTAGTAAATGTTAAAAGATTGTCTCCCGAAAAATATACTTGAGCATTCTTTAACCCAATCTTTTCAACTATTTCAGTTGGTATATTGTATCCAATACGTAGGTTTTTCAACCGCAAATATGAAGCATCTTGCAAAAGAAAAGTTGATGTGGTGCCCATTACAGGATTATACCCTGCCCGATAAATGGCAGGGTATTCATTGGTAGAACCCGCACCAGTCCATCTATTATCAGCCAATTCTTGAGTTGGAGCAGCCCCTTGTACAAATGGAGTCAATCCCCAGTTGATTACATAATTTTTGACTCCCTGAACTCCTTGAAAAAAAGCAGAAACATCGAAACTTTTCCAGGTAACATTTATACTGCCACCGTAGTAGAAATCAGGAAAAGCTCCATCAATAACTTTACGGTCTTCAGAATTAATTACATTATCTCCATTTTGATCTTTAAATTTCAAATCACCTGGCTTTGGATTATACGGGTGTAGTGGCCCTTCATCAATTTCTGACTGAGTTTGAAAAATCCCTATCCATTCAACCATAAACAACGAATTATAAGGAAGTCCCTCCTGAACAGTATATGTACCCAAAGTAGGTCTCAAAATACTCACTACTTCGTTTTTATAAGTGGAAAGGTTAACACTTGCACTATAAGTAAATTCTCCTACTTTATTGTTATGCCCTAACTCAAAATCCCATCCAGTATTTTTCATTTTACCACCGTTGACGGTTGGAGAAGATAAACCAACACTTGCCGGAACAGGCACTTGATATAATATACCATCAGTCATCTTATTATACCAATCGACAGTAAAGGTGAACAAACCATTTTTCACACTGGCATCTAATCCAAAATCTGTGATAGTTGTAGTCTCCCATTGTAGAGATTGATCTACTAGCCTGTTTAGGTTAACTCCGGCTTCTAAATTAGACCCAAAAGGATAGGAGCTATTTGACAACACATTTTGATAAGGGTATGTACCCACATTTTGGTTGCCCAGTTTACCCCAAGAACCTCTGAATTTCAAATTATCTAGCCAATTTGCATTTTCCATAAAAGATTCTTCAGAAATCCTCCATCCGGCTGACAATGAAGGAAACAATCCCCAACGTGTATCTGGTGCTATTCTGGATGTACCATCATATCTAACATTGGCTTCAAACAAGTATTTTGCTCTGTAATCGTAGGCTAACCGACCAAAAAATGACTGTATCGCCCATTCGGAAGCCGTACCTCTCGTACTTTGACCATCAGCTGCACCTGCATTAAGTTCAACGAGATTATCTGTAGGAAACAATCTTCGTGAGCCACCCAATGACCTGTTTTGAGCAGATTCCTGATTATATCCTCCCAAAAGACTGATTGTGTGGTCTGAATTAAAAACTTTATTGTAATTCAATGTTGAATACAAAGTGGTCAAAAGATATGTACTCATATCATCAATTACGCCTAAATGCCATACTCCATTGTTGTGAGCATAGGAGCCATCGTTAAAGTAATAGTTATCTACAGCGTGCTCATGATTCTTAATAAATCCTTGGTCAATATTTGCAGCAGCCTTAGTGTTCCATGTCAGGTCTTTAGTTATTTTAACATTAGAATAAATTTGTGACCTGGTGCTGTTGCTTTGTGAAATCCGAGATCCTGCTGCCAACATAGCATACGGGTTTCTTACTGTCCATTCAGCTATGTTATTACTATACCTTGCGACATATCCGGTAGAACCGTCAGGCAAGGTCATGGTTGGAGTATAATTGGGACCTGGTGCAAAAGTATGCATCACAAAATAAGCCTCATTAAATCCACTTTGGATATCTCTAACCTTATCTTTTTTAACACCTTGAATATTAGCTCCTAAAGTAATCCAATCATTTACTTTTGTTTCAAGCGACAAGAGAAAGTTGTATCGTTTAAAATCAAAAAGTGGCAATATTCCTGGTTGATCTAAATAACCGACGGATAAATTATAAGATGTACTCTCACTTCCACCACTAACACTTATATTATGGTTTTGGGTAATTGCCGTACTATATAAGTGGTCTGCCCAGTCATAATTGGGGTAGTTTATAGGATCATTTGTATTATTTCTGTACGCATCTATGTCTGCTTGAGGAAAATATTGAGCAAGACCAGCCCTAGAATTTGCCTCATTCCATAATTCCATATAATCTGCAGAATTGGTCACAAGATCAGGTAAAGATGTTGCCTTTTGGGCTTGAAAATTGACGTGATACTCAACTGACACGGGTTGGTTTTTACCTTTTTTCGTAGTTATAAGGATTACCCCATTTGCTGCCCTTGCTCCATATATTGCAGCTGATGCAGCATCCTTCAAGACAGAGACGGATTCTACATTGTTAGGATCCAAATCAGACATATTGGCTAGAATACCATCAATTAATACAAGAGGGCTACTACCTACACTACTGAATGTCCCGAGTCCACGAATACGGAGCTGAGCTCCATCGTCACCAGGAGTACCCCCACCCTGAGTCACTTGAAGTCCTGCTACCTTGCCTTGCAAGAGGTTTTCAACGTTGGGCGTTGGACGTTTCATAAGTTCAGAACCTCCAACGTTAGTAACTGCTCCTGTAAGGTTGGCTTTCTTTTGCAACCCATACCCAACCACAACAAGTTCTTCAAGTTGCTTGGAATCAGGTTCCATTTGGACGTTTATTTCACTCCTTGAACCAATTTCAATTT
>CAXBNB010000018.1:0-14967 GCA_963976505.1 uncultured Reichenbachiellaceae bacterium | reverse complement strand
AAGTCGAAATATTGTGAAATCTATCAGTCAGATAAGATTAGAATTACTCATAAAGACAATATAGCTCAAATAGATGGCGAGCCAGTATCTATTCCGAATCAAACAACGATCAGAATGCACGCTAAATCTCTTTTGATGATTTCTTGAGAAAACAACCTCGAATTCAAGAGAAATAAATCGAACCAATTTCCACGATTACTATATATTTGTTGAGAACAGTTTAACAAACTGTATAGTGGTATGAAGATCGACCTTAAAGAAATATGGAATTTTATTAGCCTTGCTCCTTCCCCTGAACAGAAGGGCAAAAAGATGGTGTGGTCATATAAACTGATTGCAGGTGAAGTTTCTATAGAGAACCTTACATCTCAAGATATCCTAGACCTCAACGAGGACAAAAATTACGACACAGAATTACTACCCTCTATCTTTACTTTTCGAGAAATTCTTTGGCAACCAAACGTGTACACTCAGCCATCATTGTGCCTTCCGCAGCTCAATATTCTCAAGGAATTTTGTTTGGAATATATTTCAGCAAAAAGTGAAGAAGAAACCAGTACCAATCAAATATACCTTCAATTGTTGAAAGGCTTAAGTAACTTTTGTCAAGAGGCTTTGGATCGAATCTCTCAGCACGAAACGGAAGTAAGAATCTCATCTATATTAGGTGATTTGCGTAAAAAGGCTTTCCCAATTGTTAAATTTTTTCTTTTTCACCCAATGAATAGGCATGATTATCATATTGATGCGCTCAACCGATTAAATTATGCTGTAAAAATCATGTTGACACAGTACCACAACAAGTATGATGACCTAGAAAATCCTTATTGGATAGTGTCTCAAAAAGAAATGATAGAAAAACCAGAGCTAGACAAAAATCAACACATCAAGAAAGAAAAACCTGTAGTCACGATTGAAACTCCAGTAGCTTCCAAATAAAAAATATTTCTCATTCTTCAAGCCCCTTTCATATATTCAACCTTTTTTGCACATATCAAAACCCAAGGGCAACATATCTAGTTCTATAACTCAACTTATTGATATATTTTACAACTAAAACAATGCCGATCACATTCCATCACAATTTTATATGAACAAGAAAGACCTTTTCAAAGCCAAATATTTATTATCAAATCTCGGCAAAGGATTGCTCTGGCTAATGGTCATTATTGGCATATTCTTAATTGTAAAAAAATATTATGGAAATGTATATCAAGATTTTATGGATACAATTAGCGACCAACCTTTGCTCGTATTCTTAGTATTCACACTCTCTGAGGTACTTTTTGGAATCATCCCACCTGAACTTTTTATGCTTTGGGCAATGAAAGTCAAAGAGGGAAGTCAATGGAGTTACATTCTTATCGTATTGGCCTTGGCAGCTATGTCTTATATAGCAGGAATTATAGGCTACTATTTTGGTCTCAAATTCAGTAAATCCGGTCTTTATATTAGTTTAAGAGATAGATTCGCTTCTCAGTTTGAAAAAAACGTAAAGCGATTTGGAGGCTATATGATAGCCGTAGCAGCCCTCACTCCTATACCTTACTCCGCAGTATGTATGCTCACCGGAGCAGCTCGGTTCAACTTCGGCAACTTTTTATTGCTCGGCATATTCCGGCTTGCCCGTTTTGTTGTATATGGGTTTATCATGTGGCAAGTGAATAAAATATAGTTACCAGCACAAACCAAAAGACCTTAATCCCTGATAATTATACAATGAGCATTGAAAATTGCTTTCTCTTGGTTTTATTTGCACTTGACAATATAAAAAAACTACAATATGGCTTATAATTTATTAAAAGGAAAAAGGGGAATCATATTTGGTGCCTTGGATGAGAAATCAATCGCATGGAAGGTAGCCCTAAAAGCTAAAGAAGAAGGAGCTGAATTTGTACTCTCCAATGCCCCGATCGCATTGAGAATGGGTGCCATCAACGAACTGGCTACTAAGTGTGGATCAGAAGTAATCGCTGCGGATGCCACTTCAATAGAAGACCTTGAAAATCTTTTTTCTAAATCTACAGAAATATTAGGAGGGAAACTTGATTTCGTTCTGCACTCCATTGGCATGAGTCCCAACGTGAGAAAAGGAAAAGAGTATAACGAGTTGAACTATGACTGGATGATGAAAGCCATTGATATTTCGGCGCTTTCATTTCACAAAGTAATGGCAGTTGCAGAAAAGCAAGACGCCATGAATGAATGGGGATCGATACTCGCTTTGTCTTATATAGCTGCTCAAAGAACCTTTCCTGATTATTCCGACATGGCACAATCCAAAGCTGTATTAGAATCTATCGCAAGAAGTTATGGCGAAAGACTCGGTAGGTTAAAAAACATAAGAGTAAATACTGTTTCACAGTCACCAACAGTGACTACAGCTGGGTCAGGTATTGGTGGATTTGACGTGTTTTTCGATTATGCAGACAAATTATCTCCACTTGGAAATGCAAGCGCAGAATCATGTGCCGACTATTGTGTGGCAATGTTTTCTGATCTTACCAAGATGGTGACCATGCAAAATTTGATGCACGATGGTGGATTTTCAACTTCTGGTATCACACAAAAATTGATTGATAAGCTATCTTAAAATAAGCGACTGATACAAAAAACACAATTGCCATTCAAGTTTCATTCAGTTTCTTGAATGGCATTTTTTTTTATAATGATATCCTTCCCAAACGCTAAAATCAACCTTGGATTAAACATCCTTTCTAAACGAGAGGACGGATACCATAATATTTCTTCCTGCTTCTATCCCGTCCCTTGGTGCGATATTCTGGAGATCATTCCATCAAATCATCTGAAATTCACTTCAAGTGGTATAAACATTCCTGGAGATGAATCAAATAACCTATGCATCCAGGCCTACCACCTTCTAAATAGAGACTTCAATATTCCCAAAGTACACATCCATTTGCATAAAATTATTCCGATTGGAGCAGGGTTAGGTGGTGGATCGTCTGATTGTGCTTTCACATTGAAGATGCTCAATGATATGTTCTGCCTAAATTTATCTGATGACCAACTAGAAAGCTACGCAGGAAAATTAGGTAGTGATTGTCCCTTTTTTATTAAAAATATACCAACACTTGTATCAGGAACTGGCAACCAATTTGAACATACCAAACTGAGCCTTACCGGAAATTCTATTGTACTAGTCTATCCAAAAATTCATATTTCAACACAGCAAGCCTATGCAGGAATTGTCCCAAACATACCTGAACAATCAATCTCTGACATACTCAATCTTCCAATTTCGAAATGGAAATCAAAACTTAAAAATGATTTTGAGAGTTCGGTAATAGAAACACACTTGGATATTGTTAGTATTAAAGAGCACCTCTATGACAATGATGCTCTTTATACTTCTATGAGTGGTTCAGGATCGGCTGTTTATGGGATATTTGAGAATAAAGTGGCTGGAAATTTGCTAGATCACTTGTCAAAAAAATACGTCACTTGGTCTCATCAATTATAAGAAAATAATCATATTGACACTTCATTTTTAATATTCAAATCCTATACTCCTATGAAAAATTACATCACCCTCCTATTTATGATTACGATAGGGTACTCAGCCGTAGCTCAATCCCTTCATTTAATGACATATAACATCCGGTATGCCAATGAAAATGATGGTGAAAATATTTGGGACAACAGAAAAGACAAAATTGTTAAAATGATCAATTACTACGAACCTGGTATTTTTGGAATTCAAGAGGGGCTTTCAAAGCAAGTAGAATATCTAGACAAATCTCTTAATGATTTTACTTTTGTAGGTGTTGGTAGAGATGATGGTAAAACAAAAGGTGAATACTCTGCCATTTTTTACAATAAGAAAAAGTACGAAGTAGTAGAAAATGCTACTTTCTGGCTCTCTGAAACTCCTGAAAAAATCTCAGTTGGGTGGGATGCCGCACTGGAACGTATATGTACTTATGCCCTTTTCAAAGACAAGCAAAGTGGAAAAACATTTTGGGTATTCAATACTCACTTTGATCATAGGGGACACCAAGCAAGAGTAAACTCTGCCAAATTGATTTTGGAGATGATCAATAAAAAAGCAGATTTATCCAAACATGCTGTAGTGCTTATGGGTGATTTCAATCTCACGCCAGAAAAAGAAGGAATTCAAACTTTGATTAGCCAATTGAGTGACTCCAAGATGATCTCAGAAAAAGAGCCTTATGGCCCGGTAGGCTCTTCAAGTGGATTTGACACTTCAAGGATCATGACAGGTCGAATAGATTATATATTCGTGAAAAACCTGAAGGTGAAACAGTACGCACAATTGAACGACAGACGTGACAACAACCTTTACCCATCTGACCATTTACCCGTTCTTATTGAAGCTTACGGATTATAAGTTGCCTTTTTCTTTAAAAGTGTTGTGTAACTTATGTCACAGACTTAGGGCTTTTAGTCACATAGTTTTGTCTTTATAAATCATAAATACAAAACTATGTTAAGTACAATAAAGAATTTAATGGGACTCAGTAGCACAAACTATACAGATTTGGTGAACAATGGAGCTACAATTCTAGACGTAAGGAGTAAAGACGAATACTCTAGAGGAAATATCAATGGCTCAATGAACATAGCTGTCAATCAATTGGAGAACAACCTCCATAAATTAAAAGACAAAAATGCTGCTATTATTACCTGTTGTGCGTCGGGCATGAGAAGTGCTACAGCAAAAAATATTCTTGAAAATAATGGCTACCAAGCTGTTTTCAATGGAGGTGGATGGCAAAGACTAAACCAAAAAATAGGGTGAGCCAATCAAAGTATTTAGTCAATAGTAAAGCTCCACAGGCTGCTTTCCTTTTTATTAAACACATCAAAAATCATATTGGTACATGACAAAGGTCAACTGACAATATTCAGGCTATTCTAATTTTGCTTTTAACAAAGGGCACAATTAAAAAGCCTGATTATTCAACAAACCGACTTTATCATGAAAACTACTTATCCCAGTAAGCAAAAATGGTTCATACTATTGTTTGCAATTTTTGCAACGCTAAATTTCTCCTGTTCCAGTGACCAGAATCAGCAAACAACCAGTGATTCTTCGGAAATAAAAGTTACCGGAAGGATGGATGCTGAGTTAACAGCCCCTCCTTTAGTACCAGCACCAGTTGGCGATAGAGATGCCAAGCTATTGAAAGTAGAAATGGAAGTATTGGAGCAAGAAGGTGAATTGGCTCAGGGCGTTACATACATATATTGGACTTTTGGAGGTAGTGTGCCTGGCAGTTTTATTCGTACCAGAGTTGGTGATGAAGTCGAGTTCATTTTAAAAAATCATCCAGACAACAAACTGCCTCATAATATTGATCTCCATGCCGTTACCGGACCAGGTGGAGGAGCAGCATCGTCTTTTGTTGCTCCAGGCCATGAAACTCAATTCACATTCAAAACTTTAAACCCAGGGCTGTATGTGTACCACTGTGCCACAGCACCTGTAGGAATGCACATTGCCAATGGCATGTATGGACTGATTCTAGTGGAGCCAGCTGGAGGCTTACCAGCGGTGGACAAGGAATACTACATTATGCAGGGTGACTTTTATACCAAAGGAGATTACGGAAAACCAGGACTCCAACCTTTTGATATGAACAAAGCCATTGATGAGGATGCCGATTATGTCCTCTTCAATGGAAAAGTTGGTGCACTTACCGCTAATTTAGGAGAGACCGTTAGATTATTTGTAGGAAACGGAGGCCCTAATTTGGTTTCATCCTTTCATGTAATCGGTGAAATATTCGACAAAGTACATATAGAAGGGGGATCAATGATCAATGAAAATGTACAAACCACATTGATTCCAGCAGGTGGAGCAGCTATTGTAGAATTTAAAGTAGATGTTCCGGGCACTTTCATTCTGGTGGATCATTCAATTTTCAGGGCTTTTAACAAAGGTGCCCTTGGCATGCTGCAGGTAACCGGCCCAGACAAAATAAGAATTTACTCAGGAACAGAAAAAGAAGGAATTTACAATCCTGAAGGTGGTACCGTTCAGCAAATGCCTGGTAAACAAGACAAACCAACTGCGGCTGTTGCTCAATCCATAGGCGAACGCATTAAGCTCGGAAAACAAATCTACTCTACTACATGCTTTGCTTGTCATCAAGCAGAAGGACAAGGTATTCCTGGTGTATTCCCTCCACTAGCTAAATCAGACTACCTAAATGCAGATATAGATAGG
Organism: uncultured Reichenbachiellaceae bacterium; assembly: GCA_963976505.1. Taxonomy (GTDB): domain Bacteria; phylum Bacteroidota; class Bacteroidia; order Cytophagales; family Cyclobacteriaceae; genus CAXBNB01. The sequence goes on along the minus strand of CAXBNB010000018.1, from coordinate 8,753 downwards.
GCAATTGATATTGTCTTGCATGGCAAAACAGGGGAAATAACTGTAAACGGAGAAAAATACAACTCCGTAATGACAGCTCAAACACTTACGGATGAGGAAGTAGCCAATGTATTGACCTACATATACAACAACTGGGACAACAACAAAAAAGAGGTGACTCCTATGATGGTCAAAAAATTAAAAGCTAGCAGCCATTAAACAGATCCATAACATATTGGCAAAATCACTCCTATTGACTTTGTGCTTTATACTCTTTAGTCTGTGTAAAGTACAAAGTCAACCTCAAAACATGATGAAAATTGGAAAGGGATTCTTTATTCCACTATATGGGAATGACTCTTCTATTGTAAATATAGAAGACTTTTTCATGGATATTTATCCAGTTACCAATCATGAGTTCAAAGCATTTGTTATAGAAAACAACCAATGGACAAGGTCAAATGTAAAAAAATTATTTGCTGATGGAAATTACCTTAGCCAATGGGCAAGTAATGATGATTATGGCACAGCATTATCAACTGAAGCTCCTGTAACGAATGTATCATGGTTTGCAGCGAAAAGCTACTGTAACAGTCAGGGCAAGAGGCTACCGACAATTGATGAATGGGAATATGTGGCCATGGCAGATGAAACCAAGCCTGACGCTCGTAAAGATGAGGCGTACAATCAAAAAATACTTGACTGGTATGAATCATCCAGAACGTTCGGAAAAGAAGTTGGCAGTACCTTTAAAAACTATTGGGGCATCTACGATATGCATGGACTTGTCTGGGAATGGACGCAGGATTTCAATTCTGTATTGATATCAGGCGAGTCAAGGAAAGATGTAGACAGTGATAAAAATCTCTTTTGTGGCAGTGCAACAGTGGGTGCCAATGACTTAATGAACTATGCGGCATTCATGCGATTTGCTTTTCGTGGGAGTATAAAAGCCAATTACGCCATTAAAAATTTGGGATTCAGGTGTGCTCAGTCAATCCCAATGATTGAAAATTAGAATCCCAATAAAACAAAAATTAGATGAAAACTTTAACCACCGCTCACATTCTGGCTCTTTTCTTATTCTTCTCGTGCTCAACACAGAAAGATAATACACAGTCTTCATCTCAACCCATTGAAGAATTAGACGAAATGTCAATCTATCATTTGCCATCTAAATGGAATACACAAAACGCTGAGCAAATAGAACTTAAAGACCTACAAGGAAATGTATTGGTGATGGTGATGATATATACCTCTTGTCAAATGGCCTGTCCTCGTTTGGTGGCTGATATGAGAAATATTGACCTTCAAATTGAAGGAAGTTTAAAGAAAAACGTGAAAATGATTTTGGTAAGCATCGATCCTGAAACGGATACACCAGAAAGATTGAAGAAATTTTCCATTGAAAATCAAATGGAAGGTAAACAGTGGTTGTTCTTACAGGGCACAACTGAAAGCGTTAGAGAGTTTGCCAATGTGCTGGCTGTCAAATACAAAAAAATCACCCCGATAGACTTCTCTCACTCTAATATCATCAGTGTATTCGATCAAAAAGGAGTGCTTAGGCATCAGCAAGAAGGGCTTGGAGTTGACAACAAATCAACTATTGAGGCAATAATTAAACTGAGTAAGAATTAAATTCTTACAGGGACGTCAATAAAAAAACCCGCTATTGCGGGCTTTAATTTCTTTGTACTAAATACTTTTCCTCTTAAAGGGCAATCCCAATAAAAGACTTGAATGCTATCCCCATCAAACCAGTAAGAAGCATGGTAATACCAAGGCCTCTTAAACCTCCAGGTACATTTGAATATTTTAACTTTTCTCTGATTGCTGCCAAGGCAACTATCGCTAAAAACCAGCCTACTCCAGAACCAAGACCATAAGAGGTAGCTTCTATAATTGTGTAATCTCTTTGAATCATAAAAAGTGATGCTCCCAGGATAGCACAGTTTACAGCTATCAACGGCAAGAAAATTCCCAAAGACCCGTAAAGCGCAGGAGAAACTTTCTCAATGATCATCTCCACCAATTGCACCATAGATGCGATTACTGCGATAAACATAATAAATGTCAAAAAGCTCAAATCAATGGTTTCAAAACTGGCACCAAGCCATGACAATGCACCTTCTTTCAGCACATACTCTTGTAGCAACCAGTTGATTGGAACTGTTATTCCCAATACGAAGATCACTGCACCACCCAATCCAAAGGCAGTAGAAACTTTTTTGGAAACTGCCAAAAACGAACACATGCCCAAAAAGTAGGCAAAAATCATGTTGTCTATAAAGGCACTTTTTATGAAAATATTAAATGCTTCCATTTTTTTATCTTTTTATATCTTTTAGTCTCAGACTATTAATGTTCTACGTAACCCGTTTTTGTTCTTTGCACCCAAATCAAAATTCCAAGTACCATAAATGCACCGATAGAATCGACCATCAAACCATTAGTCTGGTAACTTGTCCATCCTATCGCTTCAAATACTTTGAAATCAAATAAAGAACCTGATCCGAACAACTCTCTAAAGAAAGCTACAGTCAGAATGATCCATGCATACCCAAATCCACTTCCAAGACCATCTAGGACAGAATCATAAGGTTTGTTTGCCATTGCAAAAGCTTCAAGCCTACCCATCACAATACAATTGGTAATAATAAGCCCTACAAATGCCCCCAACACTTTGTACATGTCAAACATGTAAGCCTTGAGCACTTCACTCACCAATGTCACAAGTGTGGCGACAATGGCTAATTGTACGATAATCCTTACCCTACCTGGAATCAAATCTCTAATCAGTGATATGATTAGGTTAGAAAAAACAATTACAAATACTACCGCAATGGACATTACCAATGTAGGTTCCATTTTAATAGTAATTGCCAATGCAGAACAAATTCCCAATACCTGAACAGTAACTGGGTTGTCGTCATTCAAAGGATCAGTAATAAATTTCTTTCTCCTTTTGGACAGTAATGGCTCTGCCGGCTCCTTTACTATCGATTGTTCAAGAGTTTCAGTACTCATGTTGTTTATATTTTATTTTTTCAATAAAGCCGTTTAAGGCAAATTGTTGATTTCAAATTAATTGGACATTACCATTGATACACCACCTTTTTTGGTCTTCTCAATAAAGGTTTTGTAACATTCAAGGTAATTCAGCATCATTGAGTTTACTCCTTTTCCAGTCAAAGTAGCTCCAGACAATCCATCTATATGATGATCATCCAAAGGCAATCCTTTTTCTCCTTTTACCATAGAGACAGAAACCAAACTCCCCGAAGCATCAAATATCTTTTTGCCTTTGTACCTGTCTTTGATCTGATCAGAAGTAATCCTGGCTCCCAATCCGGGCGTTTCAGTTTTATGATCAAATGCTACTCCTTTGATGGTATTTAGGTCACTTTCAATAGCAACAAAACCTGAAACCCAATCCCAAAGTCCAGCTCCCCACATTGGGAAGATATATGCTTCAACTTTTGACGGGTCAGACTCACTTACAAACTGGAATACAGGATAAAGTCGATCTTCTTTGGCTACTTTGTAGTTCTTCTGGATATTTACTTTTTCAGCAATCACTGGGTTGCCCTTTTTATCCTTCTCTACTATTTTACCATTGATATCAATGACAATAGATGAAAATCTTTTTTCATATAAAGACAAAATCTCATTAGGGTCAACAATAGACGAAATATCCATTACTGCACCTAGAATTTTTTTCTTATTATCCAAATCTACCTGCTTGTCTTGTAGTGGTTTCAAAACCACTGAAGTACCAGACAACAGCAATCCCAATATAATTGTTAGGATAGCTGAGAAAACGATAATGTATGTGTTAGACCGTTGCACGTTTTAACCTCCTTTTCTTGTTAGCGCTCACTACGAAATAATCGATAAGTGGAGCAAATACATTCATTAATAATATTGCAAGCATTATTCCTTCTGGATATGCAGGATTGAAGACTCTGATAATAATGGTTAACACTCCTATTAGGAATCCATAAATCCATTTTCCTGATTCCGTTTGAGCAGCAGTTACCGGATCACTTGCCATGAAAACCGCACCAAATGCCAATCCACCCATAACCAAATGGTAATGTGCAGGTAATTCTATATAAGGATTGCCACCTATAGCACTTATCAAACTCGCCATAGCAAAAGCACCGGCAAATACACTTACAATTACTTTCCAACTCCCTACTCCAGTAAAGATCAGAATGGCAGCACCTATTAGGCACATCAAAGTGGATGTCTCTCCAATACTTCCGGGCATTATACCCATAAACATATTCCCAAAACTGTAAATTCCATCGGCCCAGCCTGCCCCAAATCCATTTAGTGAACTCACTAGGTTCGTCCCAGTAGCCAACGATTCAGCTCCAAGTGCTAATGGAGTAGCTCCACTAAAGCCATCAACAGGGGTTTGGTCCCCTATGTAAGACCAAACATCACCAGATATTTGAGAAGGGTATCCAAAATACAAGAATGCCCTAGCTGTTAATGCCACATTTAGGATATTCATCCCTGTACCTCCAAAAACTTCTTTTCCTATTATTACTGCAAATGCTGTTGCTAAGGCTACCTGCCACAGTGGAATTGTAGCGGGCATGACCAGTGGAATAAGCATTCCAGAAACCAAAAATCCTTCGTTTACATCGTGTCGTCTGATGGTAGCGAATGTAAATTCTATACCCAGACCAACCGTATATGATACGATGATAATCGGAACAACCATGGTAGCTCCAACCAACAACTCTCCTACTATATCAGAAACTTGTCCAGTAGCTAGGTAATGCTGATGTCCGGCATTCCATATTCCAAACAGTAAACACGGTAACATGGCAATGATTACAGTCATCATCATCCGCTTCATATCTACAGCATCTCTAACCTGAACCCCTTTGGGATTAGTAGTAGTATTCGGTACAAAAAGCAGGGTTTCATGAGCCTCATAAATATAGTAGAATTTCTCCCACTTGCCCCCTTTTTCAAAATGTGGCTTTACTTTATCTAAAGCGTCTCTTACAAACTTCATTACTAAAAATTAGCTATTCTTAATTAAGGTCAATCCTTCTCTCAATATTGCCTGAACATCGTGCTTTGACACATCCACGAATTCGCAAAGCGCCAGGTCTTCTTCTATTACTTCGTAAATACCAAGCCCTTCTATTTCATCATAGTCTTCGGCCATTATAGCTTTCAACAAGTAAGTAGGAAGAATATCCATGGGAGTTACTTTTTCAAATGTGCCAGTTTGCACAAATGCTCTTTCTTGTCCACGGGTATTGGTATCAAGTTTATATTCTTTGTTTGGATTTAAAAATGAAAGCAATCCAAAAGCCCTATGAAAACTCAATTTGTTGGTTGTAGGTAATATCCACCCAAACATTTCGTAGTAGTCTCCTTCAGGAATTACAGACAATTGGTTGTGATAAAAACCAAGATAACCATTAGAGTTGATATGCTCTCCGGTCAATACATTTCCGGAAATAAATCTCAAATGACCTTCATTTACTGTACCGTCAACCAATTTATTGATGGCTCCACCAGTATAGGTTTTAAAGTATTGCGGAGCTTTCACTTCAGATCCAGCTAGCGCTACAATTTTAGAAGCATCGTATTTTCCTTCTAGAAATACTTTTCCAATTTGTGCCACACCATAAGGATGAACAGTCCATGCTACTTCGCCTTTGTTAATTGGGCTTAAGTGATGGATTTGAACACCAACGTTTCCAGCTGGGTGAGGCCCTGAAAAATTATTAACAGTAGCATTTTTAGCATTTTTAAACATGTCAGCATTGTCTCCAGTGCCATCAATGTTCACATGCACGGATGCAAATTTTGAAAGAATATCAATGCCTGCCTGAAAATACCTCTCTTGACCACTAAGGATAAATCCCATATCTGGAGCAAGCGGGTGAGTATCAAATGCAGAAATAAAAACAGCTTTTGGAGTATCCTTAGGATTTGCAACAGTACCAAAGGGTCTTTGCAAAACATTTGGCCAAACTCCTGATTTACTCATTTGAGCAACAGCATCTTCTTTGCTTATTCCTGCAATGTCCGATTCTGAATACTGAGTAAATTTCTCAAAACTGATTTCTTTGTCAGCAAGAATTCTGATTTCTAATATTTTTCTTTTGGGTCCTCTTACTACCTCCGCTACTTCGCCACTTACGGGAGAAGTATATAAAATGTCTTCAAACGCCTTGTCATGCATCAGTGGTGATCCTGCTTTCACAGTATCCCCCTCTTTTACATTGAGTTTCGTTTGGACAATGCCCACAAAATCTGTAGGCTTTATAGCAAAGGTTTCAGGAAGTGGGAGTTCAGCTATTTTCTTTTCAGCTTTTCCCTCGAGATTTATATCAAATCCCTTTTTTAGCTTTATCGTTTCAGACATTTTAAAAGCAACAAGTAATAATTTTTAAAGCATGGCAAAAGTAATAAAAATTTATTCTTTTCTCCTTTTCTGAGTAATTATCACAATTAATCGTGCCTGATATTCAAACTAATTTTTGCGCAAGACCTTTTTACTAAAAAAAATAGCTTTATAGCGTAGGTTTTGAACTGAAATGTAATTGCTCTTAGGAAATTATAATTGTTGGAAAATGCTAAAAATAGAATTGGAACCTTTTCTATTCAAACAAATCAGAACTCAAATATCGATCACCACGATCACAAACGATGGTGACAATGATACCATGATCCAATTCGTTGGCTAGTTCCAATGCAGCGTGGAGCGCTCCTCCACTACTCATACCTGCAAGTATTCCTTCTTCCTTACCCATGCGACGTGTCATTGCAGTAGCCTCATCTGCACTTACATCAATAATACGATCTACTCTGTTGGGTTCAAATATCTTTGGCAGAAATTCCGGAGACCATCTTCTGATCCCTGGGATGCTTGAGCCATCTTTCGGTTGGGTACCCACTATTTGTACATTGGCATTTTGTTCTTTCAAATACCTTGAAACTCCCATAATGGTGCCTGTTGTACCCATTGCAGAAACGAAATGCGTGATTTTTCCTTCAGTGTCTTTCCAAATTTCAGGGCCTGTAGTTTGATAGTGCATGCCTGAGTTATCAGGATTAGCAAACTGGTTGAGCATGTGGTATTCGCTGGTTGCCGCCATTTCCTCTGAAAGCTCCCTTGAATACTCTATGGTTTTTGCAGCGGGTGTTAAAATCACTTCCGCACCATAAGCCTTCATTGTTACTACCCTTTCCTTTGTAGAGTTATCCGGCATAATAAGCGTCATGTGAATGCCCATCGACTGGGCCACCATGGCCAACGCTATCCCGGTATTTCCACTGGTTGCTTCCACCAGCTTGTCTCCTTTTTTTATTTCGCCACGATCCAATGCTCCTTTAATCATGCCATAGGCTGCACGGTCTTTTACACTTCCTCCGGGATTTTGTCCTTCAAGTTTGCAGTATACCTGCACCCCTTTGTTGGTGTTCAGATTTTGTATTCTAATCAGTGGAGTGTTCCCTATTAATTCGGCAATGGTCATTTCGCTATTGGCTTTAGTCTGATGGTATCGGAGTTAATGCTATCCCCAACTTGTCTTTTATTTTGATAATTCACCTGAGTATGGGCAGGAACACTCTTCGTAATCCAAACATTCCCACCTATAATACTGTGATGCCCGACCACTGTATCACCACCAAGTATAGTAGCATTAGCATATATTACAACATTATCTTCAATAGTAGGGTGGCGTTTAACCATTGCATCTTCCTTGTTTACGCTCAATGCTCCAAGCGTAACACCCTGATAGATCTTTACATGATCTCCTATCACAGTTGTCTCTCCAATTACGATTCCGGTACCATGATCGATGCAAAAGTTTTTTCCAATCTTAGCTCCAGGATGAATGTCTATTCCAGTTCTACTGTGCGCTTGTTCGGTAATCATCCTTGGAATGATTTGTACTCCTCTATTATATAAAAAATGAGCAAATCTGTAAGATGCAATAGCATAAAATCCCGGATAAGTACGGATTACTTCACTTTCACTTTTGGCTGCAGGGTCTCCAGCATATAACGCTCTTACATCTTCATTAAGCATTCCGAATATTTCAGGTATCGCTTCGAAAAACAAAGTTGAATTTTCATCGGCATGCACTCCATCGTGATTTTGTTTGATGTGGAGCATCTCATTCAATTTTGTTTTTAGAGCTAGAAGGTGCGTTTCTAATTCTTCTCTGGTCTTGTAGGTTCTTTTAGAATATACTGGAAATAACGTACCTATTAACTCTTGAAAAAACACACCCACTTCCTCCTCAGTAGGACATTGTGGACATTCCTGGTGTGCTTCGAATATTTTGTCTATGAAAGATTTCTCCATTCCTCGTTAGCGATTTTACGCAAAAATTGTTTTCTGTACTACGCAAAGAACGAGTCTTAGTCGAAAAGATTCAATTAATTTTGAGAATCTTTTTGAGAGTCTTCATTCTGAATAAAATATTTCTTTTGAAAAAGATTCAAAGTTTCTAAGGGGATTTCCCCATACTTTACTATATTTAATCTTTTCGGAATTGAGAGCATTACCTACTTATTCAATTTTTATTAATCATAATATAAATCTATAATTGGTGAATTATTATTAATAAAATAGCCTCTAAGTAAAAATCCCACACACAAAACCTCAATTCTTTTAATTTTTTAAAATAGGATTTTTATGAAATTTCAGCCCTATGTGACTGAGCATATCTATGATGAGATGTTTGAGTCAAATGATAAGTGTCGACCTCATTATACAATGT
>CAXBNB010000017.1:0-15116 GCA_963976505.1 uncultured Reichenbachiellaceae bacterium | reverse complement strand
AAATCCTTTTTTGCTGTGGTAGGGAATGTTGTATTCTGCCGTGGTTTGTTTTACCAGTTTCGCAATGGCTGGATAGTGTACATGACAGATTTGCGGATACAAGTGGTGCTCTACTTGATAATTCAACGCTCCGCCATACCAGGTTACCAGTTTGTTTTCGTTGGCAAAATTCACCGAAGTATAAAGTTGATGCACAAAACGTGAGTATTTCATTTTCCCTTCCTTGTTAGGTGTAGGATACAATACTTCCTCCATTAGGTGCGAAGGTTGGAAAATCACCGCAAGGGCAAGACCACTACAAATATGAAGCGTCATAAAGCCAACAAAAATTTCCATTCCTGAATAAGAAGTAAACATCACAGGAATGCCAATGATATAGCTATAGTAAATGATTTTGGATACCAATAATATGATGATTTCTTTGGTTATGCTATTGGTGTTTTTCTGCAACCAGCCTTCTTTATAGAAGTTGATTATTTTGATAAAATCCTTAAAAGTGACCCAGAAAAATGTTCCCAATCCGTACAGCACCCATGCATAAATGTATTGGTATCTATGAACTCCAGAAATACTAGAATAGGGTGAAAGCCTCAAGATAAGTTTCGGGGCAATGTCCTCATCATGGTCGTGGACATTAGGGTAAGTATGGTGTTTTACATTGTGTTGTATTTTCCAGTTGATGGCATTGCCACCTACAAAATTTAAAGTATAACCGAGTATCTTGTTGACAGTCTGATTTCCAGAATAGGCGCCATGGATGGCATCATGCATAATAGAAAGCCCAATTCCTGCCATGCCCAACCCCATCAATCCAGAAAGCATCAATGCTACAGCTGTTCCAGGCTCAAAGAGCACTATTCCTAAAAAAGGAAGTATGAACAAACACAGCATAAAGACTGTTTTGATGTACATTTCTGTATTTCCGTACCTAGATATTCCTTTGGTTTTGAAGTAGTCGTTTACCCTTTTATTGAGGGTAGCAGTGAAAGCTTTTGAATTTTCGTCTTCGTTGTTAAAAAAGATTTTCTGGGTTTCAATCATATACTTAAAATTTGCGCAAATCTAACCATTAAAATATTGTTAATTGTTAATTGGTAATCGATAATTGGCTAATGTTGTATGTTTGTCTGGATTTAATAAAAGGATATTGATATGAGCCCATTATTGGTTTTTTCTATTATTGCAGGGTATTTCGCTTTGTTATTGCTTATTGCAAAGCTTACTTCAAAGGGAAGCGATTCTGAGTCTTTTTTTACTGGCAACAAACAATCACCATGGTATCTAGTGGCATTTGGAATGATTGGTGCCTCGTTATCAGGAGTTACTTTTATTTCTGTGCCAGGTGAAGTTGGCAATTCAAATTGGTCTTATTTTCAAATTGTACTTGGCTATTTGGTTGGCTATTTAGTGATTGCTACGGTCTTGTTGCCGCTGTATTACAAATTAAATCTTGTATCTATTTATCAATACCTAGAGACCCGTTTTGGAGTCAGGTCTTATAAAACAGGCGCATTTTTCTTTTTGGTATCCCGTGTAATAGGAGCATCATTTCGTCTTTTCTTGGTTGCGGGAGTACTACAAATTGCATTTTTCGATGCGTTCAATATACCCTTTTGGGTTTCTGTGTTGGTGACAATAGCCCTTATCTGGATGTACACTTTTCAGGGCGGAATCAAAACCATCGTATGGACTGATACGCTACAAACATTTTTTATGCTTCTGGCAGTTGTGATCAGTATATATTTTATAGCCACGGAGTTGGATTTAACTTTTTCAGCCTTGGTGGCTTCCATTACTGACAGCCCTATGTCCACCACTTTTATTTGGGACTGGAAAGCGCCTGGTAATTTTTACAAGCAATTCTTATCTGGAGCTTTTATTGCCATTGTGATGACTGGATTGGATCAGGATATGATGCAAAAAAACCTGACGTGTAAGAATTTAGGAGATGCGCAAAAGAACATGTTTTGGTTTAGTACTTCCTTAGTATTTGTCAACTTACTTTTCTTAGCATTGGGCGTGTTGCTGTATCATTATGCTGTAGTGCAGGGTATTGAAATTCCTTCAAGAACGGACAGTTTGTACCCACTTTTGGCCATCAATGAATTCCATTTACTTGGAGGGATTGTATTCCTGTTGGGAATAACGGCAGCAGCTTATTCGAGTGCCGATTCCGCTTTGACCGCTTTGACTACTTCTTTTTATGTCGATTTTTTAAATAAAGACCCAAAAGAAAGTGATAGTAAGGCAAGAATGGGAATTCACCTTGGTTTTTCATTGCTTATTTTTTTAGTGATCCTTGTTTTTAGAGCGATCAATGATGATAGTGTGATTGTAGCTGTGTTTAAAGTGGCTGGATATACATATGGACCTCTTTTGGGACTGTACAGTTTTGGTTTGTTTACCAAAAAACAGATTAAAGATAAGTTTGCACCTTTGGTATGTATATTATCACCAATGCTCACATATTTACTCAATGAAAACTCAGAATGGCTGTTTGGAGGCTATAAGTTTGGTTTTGAGTTGCTGTTGGTAAACGGACTGTTTACGTTTTTGGGGCTTTGGATTATAGCTCAAGTTCAATCGCCGGATCCCAAAAGAACTCTTTAAAGTTTTTGATCTGATCATTTTCTACTGACAATCCATCAGCTTCGAGCAGCTCTTGCATGGTAGTAGGCGTAGCAAAATGCATTTTACCAGTTAGTAATCCTATTCTATTTACTACTCTTTGTGCAGGGATGTTTTCATTTTCACTGTGTGCTGCATTCATGGCCCATCCTACCATCCGTGCACTTATTTTTGACCCTAAAAAATTGGCAATTGCCCCATAGCTAGTAACTCTTCCTTTAGGAATCAGTCTAACGACATCATAAACATCTTCAAAAAAGTTTGTGTTCATCATTTGATTTCTAGTATTACAACTTTATTGCAACAATTTATGTGTTAGTGGATTTTTCAATTTTAATTATAAATTGATTCACTTCGTTATCCAATAATGGGATGTGCTTTAATACTATTGCCCAAATGTTTTCATTAGAAATATTGTCATAGGCATGTATAATCTGATTTCTTAAGCCTATGATCTTTTTTGCATTATTGATAGGAAAGTCAGGATCGATTTTTATTATTCTGTTTATGGCTTCTCCTATAATTTCCAGATCACGTTCAATTCCCCTTTGAAGTAGTGTGTTTTTCTTGTATTCGTTAAAATCCAATGGGAAGGTTTGAAAGTAGCTGTTGATCTCGTTAATAGCACTTTTTATGTCATACAAATACTTCAGTATTTTCTCTTCCATAAATTATTTTCTTAGTCCGTTCAATGGTGCGTTTGAGAATGGGGTTTTTTACGGTTTGAACTTCTACCAAATCAACTTTTCTGGAATATAAGGACTCAAGGGAAGATGTAAGATCAGAATAGTTGTCGAAGTACTCGTAGGGATCAACTTTTCCAAATTTAACTAAAAAATCAAGGTCACTTTTATTATTGAATTGGTTTGTTAACACAGAGCCAAAAAGATACAATTCAGATACATGATGCTTTTCGCATATTCGAGCTAGCTCAGTCATGTTGTTCTCGATTAAATCCATAAATTAAATTTAAAGAAAATTGTTCACTTGACGACCTGAAAGAAGACAATTATAGAACACATACTAAAATATCCTTACTTGTACACCCTTGCCTTATTCAATGCCCGTTGGTATTTTTCGGCATTACGTAGGTGGTCTTTTAAGTTTGTAGCAAAATTATGATTTTCCGAAAAATCTTCTTTGGCACACATGTACAAGTACTTGTGTTGTTCATAATTAAGCACAGCATCAATCGCTTTCTTTTCCGGCATATTGATTGGTCCTGGAGGAAGCCCACGGTATTTATAGGTATTGTAAGGAGAATCAATTTCTTTGTGAATATTCAATACGCGTTTTATAGAGAAATCCTGTGCAGCAAAAACCAAGGTAGGGTCTGCCTGAAGTGCAATTCCTTTTTTAAGTCGATTCATGTATAAGCCAGCTACTGTTTTTAACTCGTTCGCATTGGCCGTTTCCGCTTGCACGATGGAAGCCAATACTGAGACTTCTTTTGTACTCATTCCTATGGATTGAGCTTTATTTTTTCTTTCTTCATTCCAGAATTTGTCATATTCATATTTCAATTTTACAAGAAGCTGTTCAGGCCTGGTATTCCAATACGCTTGGTAGGTATTAGGTATAAACATACCAATGAAACTGAGGCTGTCAAAGCCCAAAACTTGCTGAATAGAATCATTACGAACTCCCGAAAGAAATTCACCTTCAGTCATTTCAAGGTTTTTAGTAATCTTCGGAGCTAAATCCTCAAGCAATCTGGCATTATTGAAGGTGACATTCACAGCCGTTTGCTCTCCCGATCTCAGCAATCTGATCACATCTATGTTGGTCATATCAGCTTCCAGATAGTAAAGACCCGGTTTTACATTTTCATGGTACTTCATTAGTTTAGATAAAAAACTAAATGAAATGAGGTCATTGACATAGCGCTGATCATACACTAGATTTTGCACATCTTTAAAAGTAGAGTTGGTAGGTATGATTAGAGCCTTGGCTTGACCCTGAACGAGAAAATTGGCAGAGTATATTATCTGGAAAGCGTAAAACGCAAAGGAAGACAGCATGGTAGAAAATACGATGATGGCAATTGCGAATATTTTTGGTTTTTTCATATTAGGCGCAAAGCTAAACCCTAACTAAGGGTTTTGAGATACTATCGAAAAAGTTTTTAACTGAATAGAAAATTAAAAGCCTTTGAAAAGGGTATAAGAGTATTCCAATCAGAACCAGTTATATTCGCACATTAATTATTCAAATGGAAACCCTGTTCATAAAAATGTATGCCGAAAACCCTGATCCTGCTAAGGTTGAGCTGGTAGTTAAGGTTTTACGAAAAGGAGGAGTAATTATTTATCCTACAGATACAGTATATGGTATGGGGTGTGATATTTTTAACACGCGAGCCATTGACCGAATAAAAAGGATCAAGCAATTGAAGGGTAAAAAGGTAGATATGTCTTTTATATGTTATGATCTAAGTCATATCTCTGAGTACACCAAGAGCTTATCTACAGCTGTTTTCAAATTAATGAAAAAGACCCTTCCAGGACCTTTTACATTTATTCTTAATTCTAGCAACAAAGTCCCGAAGATTCTAAACGCCTCTAAAAAAACGGTGGGTATCCGTGTTCCGGATAATAATATTCCCAGAGCGATTGTTAAGGAATTGGGTAACCCTATTATAACTACGTCCATCAAGGATGACGATGATGTCATCGAATACTCTACCGATCCCGAACTTATTTTAGAAAAGTTTGATGGACTGGTTGATTTGGTTATTGATGGTGGGTATGGAAATATTATGGCTAGCACGGTGGTGGACTGTACAGGTGATAATCCGGAAATATTGAGAGAGGGTTTGGGAGATGTTGATTTGATTGGTTGATGATTGTAATAGAGAGTCAATATTTCCCTTCTCTGGAGTATTTCAGTTTAATAAAAAATGAACCCGAAATACTGATCGATGGGCATGAGCACTTTGTGAAGCAAACTTATCGCAACCGCTGTTACATACTCACATCCAATAAAACACTTCCTCTTTCTGTTCCACTCAATGGGGTGAATAAGAAAATACAAACTCGTTCAATCAAAATAGACTCATCTGTCGATTGGAGAAAAGATCACTGGCGAGCGATCACCTCAGCATATAATAGGTCACCATTTTTTGAATATTACGATCAGTATGTCTACGACATTATTTTTGGCAACCACAAGCTTCTAATTGACCTGAATAATGAAATCCTGTCATTCTGTCTTAAAGTTTTACAAATAGATGTCAAGATAGCCTATTCTGAAAAGTATGTAGAATCCAACGATACAGGCTTTGAGGATTATAGATCGGTCATTCATCCTAAAATTGGACACCTTCATAGAAAAATTCACAAGTCAAAGGCATATACTCAGGTGTTTGGTAATAATTTTGCTTCCAACTTGAGTATATTGGATTTGGTTTTCTGTTGTGGACCAGATTCAAGAAATTACATTTAGCAAAAACTGTCGGACGCAACACAACGATTGAATTAAATCTGTCGTTTTTAGTTGAAAGTTTAGTTTTTGTTAGATTAAAATATATTTTTACTATAGATATAAATACCAGACATGGAAGCAAAGTTTTCAAATAGGGTAAAGGAAGTAATCTCGTTAAGTAGGGAAGAGGCACTTCGTCTGGGACATGATTACATAGGCACTGAACATCTGATTTTGGGAATGTTGAGAGAAGGTGAAGGTGTTGCAGTCAGTCTTTTAAAAAAATTAGGTGTTTCTCTCGAGGAATTGAGAACATCTATTGAAAGGGCAACCAAAGGGTCTGCCACCAGCAATGTCAAGAACTTAGCAAATATTCCGCTAACCCGTCAATCAGAAAAAGTACTTAAGATAACATACCTTGAGGCTAAAATATTCAAAAGTCAGTTGATAGGAACTGAGCACCTTTTGTTATCCATCCTTCGAGATGAAGACAATATTGGTACTCAGATTTTAGACAAATTCGATGTGGCCTATGATGTGGTAAAGGAGATGCTCGAATACCAAACAGAAAATCCTATGGGTTCTTCTGATACTGATGAACCTGACGAAGATTCTTCAAGATTATTCGGAGGAGATAGTCATTCTCCTGGAAAGGACACAGGATCAAAATCTTCCGAAAAATCAAGGACGCCAGTTCTTGATAATTTCGGGCGTGACTTGACCAAGTTTGCCGAAGAAGACAAGCTTGATCCTATTGTTGGAAGAGACAAAGAGATCGAAAGGGTAGCTCAGATATTGAGTAGAAGAAAGAAAAACAATCCTATACTTATTGGTGAACCTGGTGTTGGTAAAACAGCAATTGCTGAAGGGCTGGCGCTTAGGATCATTCAGAAAAAGGTATCTCGTGTACTTTTCGGGAAAAGAGTTGTAACTCTTGATCTAGCATCGCTAGTGGCTGGTACTAAGTACAGAGGTCAGTTTGAAGAAAGGATGAAAGCGGTAATGAATGAGATTGAGAAATCTCCTGAAGTCATTCTTTTCATAGATGAGTTGCATACCATCGTAGGTGCTGGTGGAGCTTCTGGTTCGCTGGATGCATCCAACATGTTCAAGCCGGCTTTGGCTAGGGGAGAAATACAATGCATCGGGGCAACTACACTAGACGAATACAGACAATATATAGAAAAAGATGGCGCTTTAGCCAGAAGGTTTCAGATGGTAATGGTAGATGCTACTTCGGTAGAAGAAACCATTCAAATCCTTGACAACATCAAGGATAAATACGAAGACCATCACAATGTAACTTATACTCCGGAGGCCATCAATGCTTGTGTTACTTTATCAGATAGATATATCAGTGATAGATTCCTTCCAGACAAAGCCATTGATGTGTTGGATGAGGCTGGTTCTAGGGTTCATATTAACAATATTTATGTTCCTGATGAAATAGTTACTTTGGAAGAGTCCATTGAAGAAATCAAGAAGCTTAAAAATCAGGTAGTAAAAAGCCAGAAATATGAAGAGGCTGCTCAACTTAGAGATAAGGAGAAGAAGCTTATAGAGCAATTGGAGAGGGCAAAAGCCAAGTGGGAAGAGGACACGAAATCACAGAGGTACACTGTAAATGAAGACAGTGTGGCGGAAGTGATCGCGATGATGACTGGAGTTCCTGCCAAACGTGTAGCTCAAAACGAAGGACATAAACTTCTTGGCATGCGCGATGACCTTAAGAAAAAGGTAATTGGCCAGGATGAAGTAATAGTGAAATTGTCGAAAGCAATTCAAAGAACTAGAGTAGGGTTGAAAGACCCTAAGAAACCGATAGGATCTTTTGTTTTTCTAGGGCCAACTGGAGTAGGAAAAACGGAATTGGCGAAAGTGCTATCTACTTATTTGTTTGAGAAAGAAGATGCGTTGGTGCGAATAGATATGAGTGAGTATATGGAGAAATTTTCCGTGTCCAGACTCGTAGGAGCACCTCCAGGATATGTAGGATATGAAGAAGGTGGACAGCTTACTGAAAAAGTAAGAAGAAAGCCATACAGCGTTGTTTTATTAGATGAAATCGAAAAAGCACACCCAGATGTATTCAATATTCTTTTACAGGTTTTGGATGACGGAGTATTGACCGATGGATTGGGTAGAAAAGTAGATTTTAGAAATACTATCATCATTATGACATCTAATATTGGTGTCAGAGACTTGAAGGATTTTGGCGCTGGAATCGGCTTTGCTACTCAAGCCAAAAAAGACAATATGGATGATGTTATGAGGTCAACTATTCAGAATGCTCTGAAAAAAACCTTTAGTCCTGAGTTTTTGAATAGGTTGGATGATGTGATTATATTCAATTCGCTTGAAAGAGAACACATCCATCAAATAATTGATATCACTCTTGGAAAGTTGTTTGCTAGAATCACAGATCTAGGGTATAAGGTAGAGTTGACTGATAAGGCAAAAGATTTTCTTTCTGATAAAGGGTATGATCCTCAATTTGGAGCAAGGCCTCTAAATAGAGCCATCCAGAAGTATTTGGAAGATCCGGTAGCTGAAGAAATTCTGAAAGGTGACATCAAAGAAGGAGATACTATTTTGGCTGATCACGATGGCAAAGGAGAAGAATTGTCTTTGAAGATTAAAAAATCAAAAGCTAAAAAAGAGCCTAAAGAAGAATAACAATAAAATAAGATAAAGTGTAAAAACCGACTTTTTGAGTCGGTTTTTTTTATGCCATGTTGGAAATATTGAGTCAAATAATTATAAGGAAATCAACTTGAATTGAATGAGAAAATAGTTTGTGTATTCGATTTGAAAAGTGTTCAAGATGGATTTGTCTCTTAGTATGTTTATTTTGCGCCTGTGATATCCAAAAAAACCAAATACGCTATCAATGCATTAGTTCATCTTGCTAAAAGAAAGGATGAAGGACCAATTTTGATCAGTGATATTGCTGTTTCCGAACATATACCTCAAAAGTTTTTAGAAGCCATTTTATTAGACCTAAAGAAAGCAGGGATATTGGCAAGTAAGAAAGGTAAAGGTGGTGGTTATTATATGACCAAGTCTCCTGTTGATATTCACATGGCTGAAGTGATGCGTCTTTTTGACGGACCGATAGCATTACTGCCCTGTGTCACTTACATGTATTACGAACGGTGTGAAGAATGTAAAGATGAGGAAACTTGTGGCATTCGAGATGTCTTTCTCGAAGTGCGGAACAAGACCGTTGACTTACTCAAAGGAGCGACGTTGGAGGAGATCATTAAAAGAGAAAATCAAGGGGTCAAAGTGAAAGATTGATAATCGAAATATTTACTAAACACAGGAAAATATTTTTTGACACCAAAACCTAATTTATGAAGAGTATTTGTGTTTTCTGTGGATCATCTATTGGAAATGATCCTCAATTTGAAATCCAAGCGACAGAACTTGGAAAAAAACTGGCTGCACTCGGTATCTCATTGGTTTATGGGGGATCTAAAATTGGTCTTATGGGAGCTGTAGCCGCAGGTTGTGCTGATAGTGGGGGAAAGGTAATAGGTGTAATTCCTCATTTTCTGGATCAAGTCGAGATTACAAATACCGATGCGGATGAGCTCTATCAGACAGAATCTATGCATGAGAGAAAAATGAAAATGTCTCAGATTTCTGAAGGTTTTATTGCTTTGCCCGGAGGTTTTGGTACTATGGATGAATTGTGCGAGATACTTACTTGGGCACAACTAGGTCTTGTCAAGCACCCAATTGGTCTGCTCAATATCAACGGTTACTTCGATCACCTGATAGCTTTATTCAAACACATGAATGCCAATCAACTCTTGAAAAACCCAGACTTTGAATTGCTTATTTATGACGATAATATTGATCGGTTACTAAAAAAAATGGCAGAATTTACCCCGAGTAAAAACAGTTTTTTGGATAAATTGGACTTACTCTGATTCAACAGTGAGGTAGTTCTTGGTAAGAGGAGCTCATTTTCTTTACATCAAATTCTAATTTCCCATGTTATTTGCTACATTTAATGCTCTAATTGAGCTCAAATGAAAGAATCGTTTCTCCATTTCATCTGGCAATTCCAACAGTTTGATAAGTCAAAACTGCGTACTACCGATGGTGAGTTAGTAGAAATTTTCGCTATTGGAAATCACAATACTGATGCAGGGCCGGATTTCAAAAATGCTAAAATCAGGATTGGGAAAATCATTTGGCATGGACAGGTAGAAATCCATACATCAAGTAGCCATTGGAAACTTCACGGTCATCAGGATGACAGGGCTTATGACAATGTGGTCTTGCATGTTGTTTGGGAAAACGATGAGAATATTTACAACAAAGAAGGAAAACTAATACCAACTGTTGAATTGAAGGATAAAATCCCTTCAGACCTTTTAACAAAATGTCACGAGTTAATCAATAGTCCCGAGCTTATTCCGTGTTCTTCTCAAATTCATCATGCCAATAAAATGAATGTCCTTTCGATGCAGCAACAAGCAACTATTGAAAGGCTCAAAATCAAGTCTGAAGTGGTGGTTGAGTTGCTAAATAGGAATAATATGGATTGGGAGGATACCACCTATCAACTATTGGCTAAAAATTTCGGGTTTAAAATCAACAGTGAGCCTTTTTTAAGGCTTGCTCAAAATGCTCCATTAAAGTACCTGAAAAAGCATGTTGGAAATTTGTTGCAAATTGAAGCCATCCTTTTTGGTGTGGCTGGATTATTGGATCAATCTCCTAAAGATGATTACCATTCATTCTTGATGAATGAATATGTGTTTCTTTCTAAAAAGTATTCGTTAGAAGGCAATGAAATTAATGAATCGTCTTGGAAGCATTTAAGATTAAGGCCAGGTAATTTCCCTGCTGTCAGGATTTCACAGTTTGCAGCCCTTATCAATCTGAACCCACACTTGTTCGACAGTTTTACGAATTTTGAAGACGTGAAAGCCCTTAAAAAATCCTTGAGGATAAAGCCGTCAGACTATTGGAAAACACACTATCATTTTGGTAAAGAAAGCAAAAGGCAATTGAAGGGAATGGGCATGAATAGCGTCGAAAACCTGTTGATCAATACTACTGTTCCTCTTTTGGTAGCCTACAGTCAACACCTAGATGAACCAAAATACATGGATAAGGCTCTTCTAATTCTTGAAAGCTTGAAGCCCGAACGCAATCACATCACCAATAGGTGGCAGGAGATGGGTATTTCTTCCGTCAATGCATTTGAATCTCAAGCACTTATAGAAATGTACAACAACTATTGTTTGAAAAAGAGATGCCTTTCCTGTAAAATTGGGGTAGGACTAATCAGCGGTAAATGAACGCCCTCTCCATAATTATTTTTTTATTAAATGTATTGGCTATCGGTGGATTCTCTTATTTTATTTATTTGAGGTTAAATAGTAGTCCTGTTAAGAAATTTTATTTTCCAGCATTGTTGGTTAAGGTAGCCTGTGGAATGTTACTGGGATTGCTGTATTTCTATTACTATAAAAATGGAGACACGGTTTTCTACTTCCAAGAGGCAACTGATTTGCTTAGCCTTCCATTTGGAGAATACCTCAAAGAGGTTTTTTTAACAAGTATTCCATACGAACAAAGGAGTACTTTGCCAATGATAAAAATTACAAGCTTGTTATTATTGGTGACAGGCTCCAACTATTGGTTGGCTGCCACCTATTGTTCATTATTCAGCTTTTTTGGTAGTTTCTATTTTGTGTATCAGTTGACGAAAAAATACCCTGAATTCAAAATGGCAGCTGTCATTTCTTTTTGCTTTTATCCGTCAGTTGTGTTTTGGTCATCAGGAGTATTAAAAGAAAGTGTTGTTTTTGGAATGATAATGTTTTTGTCTGGAATTTTTCTCCGTTATCATTTTTATCGAAAGGTTGAAATTTGGCACCTGTTGATTGCTGGTGTTGGAGCATGGCTGATGATAGTCATCAAATATTATATAGCAGCAGTTTTTTTGCCAGTATTTGTCATCATGCTCCTAGTGTCGTTGACTCAGAATAATACTCGAATCAATAATATTCTTCCCCTATACAAGTATTTGGGCATCACTTTTTTTATTGGAGTTGCTGTTGTATGGGCCTCAAGTCTTCAGTACAACCTCAATCTAACCCGTTTATTTTCTGTTATCAAATACAATCAAGAACAAATACTTGCAATAGGAAATTCAGAAAATGCGATTCGTTTTTTGGACGAATCGCAATCAATGTTACTGGTGCTTCCCAATTTGGTTATAGCCCTC
This sequence comes from uncultured Reichenbachiellaceae bacterium, assembly GCA_963976505.1. Taxonomy (GTDB): domain Bacteria; phylum Bacteroidota; class Bacteroidia; order Cytophagales; family Cyclobacteriaceae; genus CAXBNB01. Next base: position 2,812 of record CAXBNB010000017.1, on the reverse strand, counting down.
TTGTCGGGATTGTTTGGCCCTGTTTTTCCTCAAATGACATCATTCTTGCAGGTGATGCTTTGCGTTGAAAATCTTATGGTTTTGGCGTTGTTTTTCACTAGTTTGAAACGTAAAATAATTGTAGCTGCTGACAACAAAGTTTTGATTTACGGAGTAGTATTTTACATTCTGATATTGACTACTCTGCTGCCTTACTCTACTCCAGATTTTGGTACACTTATTAGATATAAAGTGTATTTCATCCCTTTCTTTATCATGTTTGTTTTGTACCAAAATCCATTCATATTTAAGCCTAAAACCATGGTTAAAAAGTAATCAATTAAAGGTCATGATCCTTTTAAGTCCTTTCAGGACACATTTAGTGGCGAATTGATTATATTTATTATGTGTTTAATAACTTTAAAAAATATATAAGAACGTATTTTGGGTTCTCGGAATCCGAAACCAACGGTTTTATTATTTTTATTCCACTGATCGTTTTTATCCTTTTTGTGCCCTCTTTGTTGAAGAGGTATTTGATAGCGAACAGTGATGCGGACCGTTCCTTGGAAGTGCAAATGCTTGAGGAGTGGGTAGCAGAAAACGAGCGTAAATTACAATTAAAGGACACAGCCGCTTTTGCACCATCGGTATTTGATTTTGACCCCAATTTGGCATCAGTTGAGGAATTTATGGAGTTGGGTTTCAAAGAAAAAATAGCCCAAAGAATTGAAAATTACAGAGAAAAAGGAGGTCAGTTTCGATCCAAAGAAGATTTGTTGAAAATCTACGGGATTTCAAAACCACAAGTGAAAAGACTCTGGGATAATATAGTTATTGCACCAAAACCGACAAAGGAATATCAAGTAGCCAAACAAGAGAAGAGGTATTCCAAAAAGGAGGCCAAAAATTCAATCATTCGCAGCAATCTAAACTTGGCCACAGCGGACTCATTAGTAAAAATACGAGGGATAGGACCGATTCTTTCTGAGCGAATAATAAAATATAGAAACAGCCTTGGTGGATTTATTGCCATAGATCAATTATCGGAAGTATATGGCCTGAAAGAGGAAGTAATTGCCCGGATTAAAGAACAATACATAGTTGATTCGGTACAAATGACTAAAGTCAATATTAACGCCGATAGCATCATTGATTTGGCAAGGCACCCTTACATTTCTTACTCACTTGCAAAAATAATGATAGCCTATCGAGACCAACATGGTGATTACAATTCTATTGATGAGCTCATGAACATCAAAGTGATGAATGATTCGTTGTTTCAAAAGCTAAGTCCGTATTTAAAGGCAGAAGCAAGTGATTTGATTGAATAAGTACATATTTGTTTTCGTCCTTTCATTTAGGATATTAATTTCTACTCCTTTACCTAGAAAAACACCGCTCCACTTTATATATTACAAATTCAATTTTCAGGTTGAATGAAAACAATTCTCGAGTCGTATTTAAGAAGACTAACCAATTTGTCGGGCAACAGCAGGTCTATATTATTGACTCATTTGCTGTCCGATCAGTTTATAGATATTCATGATTTTAATTTTGCGCTTAACAATCCTTCATTTGAAATTATATCTGATCTAGTCGGAAGAAAAAATAAAATTCTGCTGTGTGATGTCCAAAATAGTAGGGATGAAGATTCCAACAAGCTATCGGCTCGTTTGCGGAAAATCAAAAGAATAGATCGATTGGTCTTTGAAGAACGCGGTGCGAAGGATTTGTACATTGGATGGCCTTTTGTAAAAGGAAAATTCTCGGACGGGACACTGACCAGGTGTCCGTTGATGTTTTTTCCTGTCTCACTCGATCATGATGACAAACAATGGTTTTTGCGGATTAGAAAGGATGTGAATATTACTTTAAACAAGTCTTTCCTCCTTGCTTATGCCTTTTTCAATGGGCAAAAAGCGAACGAGGAGTTATTGGATAGAGTGTTTGATGATTTTGACAAAGAAAGCAAAGTTTTTCGTACTGAACTTTACGAGCTGCTCAAGGAATCAAATTTAGAAGTGAATTTCAATCAAGAAAATTTCATTGATGAATTAAAAGCTTTTGATAGCGAAAAAAGAAAACAGCTGGAGGAAAGTGAAAAAAACGGACAGCTAAAACTCTTCCCTCAGGCCGTTTTAGGGATTTTTCCACAGGCAGGGTCTTATCTGGTGCCTGACTATCTCACCATGTTGGAAAACCCTAACCTCCAAAGCATGGAAGAGTTCTTTTTGGAGCGTAACCTCGATGAGGAGGAGAGCTCTGATCAAAACCACTACCGTTTTCTGAAAAAGGTAAGAGAAGATCAGACCTTTACGCCATTCAAGATGGATGCCTATCAGGAGAATGCGGTCAAAGCCATAAAAAAAGGAAATTCAGTTGTGGTGCAAGGCCCGCCTGGCACAGGGAAGTCGCAGTTGTTCTGCAACTTGATATCAGATTACATCGCACGTGGAAAAAACGTTTTGCTGGTGAGTCAAAAGAGGGCTGCTCTTGATGTGGTTTTCGAACGACTAAAGGAAAAGCAACTCAATGATTTTATTGGATTACTTCATGATTTCAAGAATGACAGAAAACCAATATATGAACAAATAGCCACTCAGGTGGACCAGTTGGATAATTATGTTTCCAACAACAACGGTCTGGATTCTATCCAATTGGAGAGAAATTATTTACAGACCAGCAGAAGAATAGATCAGCTAAGTGAAGAATTGGAAGAATTTAGAGAGGCACTTTTTAATGACAAAGAATGTGGACTTTCAGTAAAGGAGATGTACCTGACTTCCAGTCCGCATCAACCAGCGATTTCACTGAATCAGGAATACCGAGA
>CAXBNB010000016.1:0-15385 GCA_963976505.1 uncultured Reichenbachiellaceae bacterium | reverse complement strand
AGGATGGCTTTTTTTATTTTCAAATAAACATACTTTCCTATTATTTTTTGCAATATTTTATCTAACTTTTTAGATTCAATTTTAGCTGCTTAATAGAATGGAAAATAAATCTGCCCTTATCGTAGGAGCCACTGGTTTAGTGGGTAAGCAGATTTTGGAAGTTATTCTTGAAAATGATTATTATGATCATATTACTATAGTCAGTAGAAGGTCAGTAGGTATTGATGATGATCGAGTTAAAGAAGTAATCTTTGAATTTAATGACTTTGATCAATATAAAGATCAAATTTCTGCCAATGACTATTACTGCAGTGTTGGTACAACAATGAAAAAAGCAGGCTCAAAAGAAGCCTTTTTGAAAGTAGATCATTCAATTCCACTAATGTTAGCACAACATGCCAAACAGGATTCAAATTTCGAGCAATTCCTAATGGTTTCATCTTATGGAGCAAATACTGATTCGGCGTTGTTTTACAACCAAGTAAAGGGGAAAACAGAACAGGATTTGATCGCTTTAAACCTAAAATCTCTTTTGATATTTCAACCGTCTCTTCTTTTAGGAAACCGTGATGAATTTCGATTTTTTGAAGAGGTCGCCAAACGCATTTCTGCCATTTTCTCCTTTTTTATAATAGGTACCCAGCTAAGGTTGTGGGCGATTAAAGCAACTGATGTGGCCAAGGCGATGTTTGTTATTGCAAAAAGAAAAGAAGTCGAAGGAGTGCGAACATATAAGCCCATGCAAATGATACGTGCTGCCAACCCTAAGGAGTAATCACTGAAATTTCATACCTAATAAATCCACAATACAATAAATTGAAAATTGTAATTCAAAGAGTAAAAGAGTCTTCGGTAACTATTGAGGGAAAAGTAAAAGGTGCAATCAACCAAGGACTGATGCTCTTACTTGGCATTGAGAATGATGATTCTGAGGAAGATATTTTTTGGCTGGTAAAAAAAATATTGAACTTAAGAATTTTTGATGACCAGAATAATGTGATGAATAAAAGTGTGTTGGATATAGCCGGAGAAATATTATTAATAAGTCAATTCACCCTCCATGCCAGTACCAAAAAAGGAAACCGTCCTTCTTATATATTGGCAGCTAAACCTGAAATCGCTATTCCATTATACAAAAAGTTCATAGACCATATTCAGTTTGAGTTTGGTAAAGAGGTTCAAACGGGAGAGTTTGGAGCAGACATGAAAGTATCCTTGATCAATGATGGTCCTGTAACCATCATTATAGACTCGAAAGATAAAAAATAACAAAACCAAAAAGGGTATGACAATAGAAGAAGCTCAGAAATTAGTAGATGATTGGATAAACTCCATTGGTGTTAGGTATTTTAATGAACTAACCAATATGGCGATTCTAACAGAAGAGGTGGGAGAATTGGCAAGGATTATTTCCAGGAAATATGGAGAGCAGTCATTTAAAGAATCAGATAAGAACAGAGATTTAGGTGATGAAATGGCGGATGTTCTTTGGGTCCTTATATGCTTGGCCAATCAAACGGGTGTCGATTTGACAGATGCGCTAAAAAAAAACATAGAAAAAAAAACGACCAGAGATTCAAATTTTTCCACCATGTAAGTCAACTATTTTTTTACAATTAGCAAGTCCAATTCCTGTACCTTCATATTTTTCTCGTACGTTTAGGCGTTGGAATATTAAAAACACTTTATCTCTATACTGAGGGTCAATTCCAATTCCATTGTCTTGAATGCTAAATATCCATAAATTTTTTTGTTTTTCAGCAGAAATATGAATTTGAGGAGCTCTATCAAGGGCTCTAAACTTCAAAGAATTGCTAATGAGATTCTGAAATAAAACTCTTAATTCAATCTCATAACCTTTTATCTGAGGAAGGTCACTTTTGATTAAGGTGGCTTTACTTTCCTCAATTGCCAAAGCCAAATCTTCTTCGACTGTTTTGACAATGTTGTTGCAGTCTATTTCAGTTAGTTCTGTATCTCTTCCCAATCGACTAAAATCTAATAGGCCTTTTATTAGATTTTTCATCCTGTCACTTGCCTCATTGATGAATTGTAATATTTGCTTGCCTTGACTATCAAAGTGGGACTCATATTTTTTAGCCAATACCTCTGATAAGCTTGATATCGTACGTAGAGGTTCTTGCAAATCGTGACTTGTGATGTACGCAAACTGTTTAAGCTCTTTATTTTTAGCTAATAGCTCTTTTGAATACAATTTAAGCTCTCGATCCGATTTTATTTTTTCTGTAATATCCCTTGCTACAGCATAGAATAAATCGTTATTGGGATCAACTTCCGAAGACCATTCTAACCATTTGCTTTCTCCGGTTTTGGTTAGGTATCGATTTACAAAGGAAACAATTTTATGACCATTTACATGCTGCCCAGCTTGATTCATTGTTTTTTGCTGGTCGTCTGGGTGTATAAACTCTATAAAGGGTTTTGACCTCAATTCGTCTACAGTAAAACCCAGTGTTTTTTCCCAGACAGAATTTAGTCTTAGAAAATATCCGTTGGAATTCCCAATACACATCAATTCTAATGAGTTCTCAAAAAAATTATTGAGTTGTGTTTTGAGCTGAATCTGTTCTGTTATGTCTTGAATTGTACCAAATTGTTTAGTTAATTTTCCGTTTTCGTCAATTATATGTTCTCTTTCAGATCTTATATGCTTTAAATCTTTATTGTTATTGGTAATTATCCGACATTCTACTGATGTCCTTTTGGAATTAGATGTTGCATTTTCATAGTGTTTCTTTACCCTATCTTTGTCATCAGGATGTACATATTGTAAGCTTTTGTATAAGTGAATATTGTCCTTTTCATTGGTCTTATCTAGACCAAAAATTTCATACATTTGGTCAGACCAGATTACCTCATCATTCTCAGGCATCCATTCCCAGCTACCAATTTTTGATATACTTTGGGCACGATTGAGAGAAGTCTCACTTTCTTCGATTTTGAGATCGATTAATTGTTGTTCATGAATGTCTTGGAATGTTCCATATAAGCGAATGCATTTTTTCTGTACAAATTCAGCTTGTCCAATCGCCCTTACCCAGCGGATGTTTCCTTTTGCTGTTACTATTTGTAGTTTTACGTCATAAGGAGTTCCTTTTTCAATGGCCTCATTTACTGCAGTTAGAATCTTTTCTCTACTTTCACCTTCTTTGAAAAAATTGATTCCTTCTTCCAATTCTGGTATATAATCAGATGGTACTTCATGCAATTCTTTGGTAACTGAAGTCCAATTCACGGTGTTTTTAATCAAATCCACTTCCCATCCACCAACGCGTGCTACTTGATTTGTCGCTTCAAGTAATTCTTCGATTTTTTTGCGTTCTGTTAAATCTCGGGTTACAACGGAGAAACCAGTAATTAACCCATTCTTATCATAAATTGCCGAAACACTTACATTTGCCCAAAATAAATGACCGTCTTGCCTTAATCTCCATCCTTCATCTTCAGATTTGCCTATTGTATTTGCTTGTTTTAGCAAGCCCTCTAGTTTTTGTATATCTAAATCCTCTTTAGTAAAAATTTTACTAATATTCTGACCTATTATTTCTTCGGGATGATATCCGATTATTTTCTCAGCACCTTTATTCCAACTGTCTATATTGCCATTAATATCCAAGCGGTAAATGGCATAATCTTGCACCTGTTCGATCATCTGCTGCAAGTTTAATTCACTCTCTTGTAGTTCTTTGGTTCTAACAATGACCTCATCTTCTAATTTTTCACGGGCTTCTTCTAACCCATCGAAACTTTTCTTGGCTATTGACATCAAAGAAGCATTTATCCAAATCACAATGAGTGATATAATGCTATTTACTGGATAAGTGTGGTCTTCGTTACTAGCGTCACTTGATACAACTAGAGCCGTAATTACCAAGGCGGAGCATATTAATGCTGCAATAATTGTTGAAAACCGACCAGGCAACACCCAACTATATAGGATCACTATACAATACATGGCACCAAGGGCGAGTCCTTCAGGCGCATTGATGTCGATGATAAAAATTACACCTGAAAGAATAATAGCTATAAGAAGCAGTATGGAAGTTTGTACCCAGTTTTTCACATTAGATTTTTACTCAAGATTTACTTTTCAATTCAGCAATTTCATTCATTAGAGAGTTAATTTTATTGTTTTTCTCCTCTAGCTCCTTTTTCCAATGTTGATCAGAATTTGCAAGTTGTTCCTTATGTTTAATATTGTCAGAAGTGTTGAAATTAAGTGCTTTGGGTAAATCGAGTATCAATGCAAAAACTGTAAACATACTAATAATAGCCGTTGCGAATTTTAATAAAGCACTCAAACGGTAAGCTGGCCACCAAAAAATGAGGGCATCTAATAAGTGAGTAGCACCACAAAAAATAATAAATAAACCAAACAACCAGAACACCGGAAGAAAAGGTATGTTCGGTTGTTTCTGAATAAACCAGATAAGAATAACTGGAATAAGAAAATAGGCTAGCCAAATAAGTAAATCACTACTTATGTACAACCAGCCATGAAACTCTGACCACTTACCACATACCCACCTAGGAGGCCAATCTGATGTGTCCAGTAGTTTATAGAAAAAGTCTGTAAGTTGTTCCATGGGCTAAAGGGAATAGTTTGAGAGTTATTTTACTTTTAAGTTAAAGGAAATTTCGATTCTTGCAAAGATCTGGTTGCTTTAATGTGCAGTTTGAGGCACTGATGCATACAAATCGGAATGAAATAATTGCGGCATTACTGGCCATTTAAAGTTTTGGCACAAAAAAACTCCTAAGTTTTCTTAGGAGTTTTTTTTATTAAGGCCTATCAATATAAGAACATGCCCCGTACTATGATTTCTCTTGTTAGTAAAAATCAGGGTTGTCCAATTTCTTAGCAATCCTATGTGCAGTATTTAGCAAACCTACATGACTGTATGCTTGAGGAAAATTACCCCATTGGCTGCCATCATGTTCATTTACATCTTCACTAAGAAGCCCAAGATGATTGCTAAACCCTTCTAGTTTTTTGAACGCTTCAGTAGCCTCATCAACCCTACCTACACAAGCCAGTGCCTCTACATACCAAAAGCCACAAATTAGGAAAGTTGTTTCAGGTTCACCGAAATCATCCTGGTGTTTGTATCTATAAAAAAGACCATTGGAAGCTTTGAGTTCTGCTTCTAATGCTTTAAGATGATCTTTTGCCCGTTGGCTGTTGCCGTCCAAGTAGTTCATATTTATTAGTTGTAAACAACTGGCATCCATGCGGTCCACACCTATCGCTTGAGCATAGCCTTTTTTCTCTTCAGAATAGCAAGCTTCAATTTTTTCAGCTGCAATGTCTTTTAGCCTTGTCGCCAGCTCTTTCATTTCACTGTTTTTCAATACATCGGCAATCTTTTCAGCTGCCTTGCTTCCTGCCCAATGAAAAAGATATGTATAGCAATGATATTGCTTTAGGTTTCTAAATTCCCATAAACCTGCATCTGGTTCTTCCATGGTTTTTTCAATCATCTTTAGTGCTTTAAACACTATCTCAGTAGAATCATACATCTCTGTAAATATGATTCTCATATCCGAATAAAGCGGAAGAAGTGAAACCAACACCTGTCCATATACATCATTCTGGATGTGCGTATAGGCTTGATTGCCAACCCTTACAGGTTTATTTCCCATATAGCCATCCAAATTAGTTTCTATTTCAGTCAATTTTTTCTCTCCTGAAATGCCATACAATGCTTGAAACCGATCATCTTCTACTGAAATGATATTCATTATGTAGTGGAAGTATTGCTCCAGCTCCTCAAAGTGACCAATGTTGTTGAAAGCATTTAAAGTATAATACGTGTCACGCATCCAACAATAGCGGTAATCCCAGTTTCGTCCAGAACCGGGAGACTCAGGTAAGCTTGTAGTTGTTGCAGCTATGATGGCGCCTGTATCTTCATATTGATGAATTTTTAGAATAAGCGCTGATCTGATTGCTGCTCTTTGATAAAAGTTAACGATGCTTGCTGTTTTTATCCATTTTCTCCAATAGTTAACTGTTTTGCTCAAAAACCGCTCAGCCGTATCTGTTAGGGCATCTTCTAAAGGAGGGCCGTATGATAATATCAGGTACTTGGTTTCATTGAGCACAAACGGCTTGTCATTTATGACATAGTTGAGCGATATGTTTGTCGTAAGTCTTACTTGAGAATTAAGACCCAAATAACGGATATGACTACTACCAAGGCTGGTTTCAGGAATTACTTTGCCATAGTCGCCTACAGGATGACATTTCACATTTATCGTTGAATAGCCTTCTATTGGTTCAATTTTTCTGACCAACATGAGTGGCTTATAGTATCTTTCATGCTGATAAAACCTAGGAGCGAAATCAGTAACCCGATACTTACCGGTTTCACTACTAATTTCTGTGCACAACACATTGGTATTTTCAAGGTAATATTGATTGGATTCATAATTTTCATCTACGGGAAGAGCTGAAAACTCACCTCCTTTTTCTTCATCCACCAATCCACCAAATATGAAACTACTGTCGAACCTTGGCCAACACAACCAGGAAATATTAGTGTCTTTTTTGATATGAGCTGTGAATGCACAATTGCCAATTACTCCGAAATCATACGTGTGTTTTGCCATCCTTCTTTGTTTTAATAACTGATATGTATTATTACAAATAATACAATATTTGTACTACTTTGTTAATGATTGGTAAATTATTTGAATATAAAGTTAGAAACAAAATAATTATGAATCTTAATTATTGAAGTCGTTGATAATTCAAAAAATTGAATTATTTAGTGCTCTTTTTTGTCAAAATATTAGTGATATTCAGGATATACCGCATTTGACATTATATATTTGCTCAAATATTAAAATGAAATTGAAATTGAAATGAGAAAGAATATAGTAGCGGGCAACTGGAAAATGAACAAATCCTTGAATGAAGGAATAGAACTTGCCAATGAGATTGTGAGTGCAGGTAATTTGGATGAAAATGTGCAAGTAGTGCTCGGAACCCCCTTTATTCATTTGACTTCAGTAAGCCAACTTGTTGAAGAGAGCAGTAACATTGGGGTTTCTGCTCAAAATTGTAGTGACAAAACGAGCGGAGCTTACACGGGAGAAATTTCTGCAGAAATGGTAAAATCTACTGGTGCAGAATATGTAATTATAGGACATAGTGAGCGAAGAGAATATTTCAAAGAGTCTAATGCGGAGTTGGCAGAAAAATTGAATCAGGCTTTGACGAATGACCTTACCCCAATATTTTGCTGTGGAGAACCACTAGAAATCAGAGAAAAAGGCACACATTTCGAACATGTTTGCAACCAATTGACAGAAAGCTTATTTCATTTAAGCAATGAAGAGTTTTCTAAAATAGTAATAGCTTATGAGCCAATCTGGGCAATTGGTACTGGAAAAACAGCAAGCTCTCAACAAGCTCAGGAGATGCATGCTTACCTAAGAACACATTTGGCTGAAAAATTTGGCAAGGAAGCTGCTGCTGAATTATCTATTCTTTACGGAGGTAGTTGCAAACCAGACAATGCACAAGAAATTTTTGCATGCCCTGATGTTGATGGAGGGTTAATAGGAGGAGCATCATTAAAATCAGCAGACTTTATTGCAATAGTAAACTCATTTTAGAGTTTTAGTATTGTCAAGTTTATAATACAATACCATAATGTTGAAGACTCTTTTTTATTTCATCGCTTTTTGCGGAATTGTAATCAATACAGGATCTACTAGAAAAGTATATGATCCATGTAAGATTTTCGGTGTAGTCTATGTTGAAAAAAATCCACGCTATGCCCATTTCAAAGTACACGAGGAAAGTTCTGAAGCGTTTGCTGACATTTTGATTTTTGAAGAGGAAAACAGGCTCTATGCTGATAAGCAAGGGCTTTGGAGTTTCACCGATAAAAAAGAATTTGCGGACTTCTACATCTATTGGGAAAAGCAAAAGGGGCTGGCAGATTTTTCAGTTTACTTTACAGATTTCGAATCATTCGCCGGTTGTAACAAATAGATTTTGTCTTTCAAAGAAGTATATATATCCACAAAAGACGATTCTATCTCTGACATTCTTATGGCAGAGCTAGGAGAAATTGGATTTGATACATTTGAGGAAATACAGTCAGGACTCAAAGCATATATTGAAGCAGAGTCTTTTAGTCAGAGTTTATTAGACGAAATTGTTGACAGGTATAAAGATTCCTTTGATTTCGCAGTTGAAATTAATTCCGTTGAAAAAGAATACTGGAATAAAAAATGGGAAGAAAATTACGATCCTATAGAAGTAGATGACCGTTGTATTGTTCGAGCTTCTTTTCATAACATTGAGAAGAAATATCCTATTGAAATTGTGATCACCCCTAAAATGTCATTTGGCACAGGTCATCATGCTACGACATGGCAAATGCTCAAACTCCAATTAGATATTAATTTTCAGAATAAACGAGTACTTGATGTAGGTTGTGGAACCGGGGTGCTTGCCATTATGGCTAGAAAATTGGGAGCTAAAATGATAGAAGCAACAGACATAGATGAATGGTGCATTGAGAATAGCAAAGAAAACTATGACCTCAATGGAATAAATGATGTAAAAATTCAACAAGGGGAAATAGCGAACTTACAATTTGATGACAACTTCGATATCATTATTGCGAACATCAACAAAAATGTATTGTTGGTTGAGATACCATTTTATTCTAATCTTTTGATTGAAAAAGGATTGCTTCTTTTGAGTGGATTTTACGAAAAAGACATCCCAGACATAAAAAAATGTGCGGATAATTATAATCTTATACTTGACAAAATAGTTACTAAAGATAACTGGGCAGCAGTGGTATTTAGTAAATCCTGATTTTCTTATAGATTATAAATATTCGATTGCCTATCTTTATTCGAATTTGTGTTACTGCTTTTGAAATTTCGCTCGAAATATATTCCCTTACTATTTCTATTGATGCTTTTGGTATTCAAAACCAATGCGCAATACTTCAATTTTTCGGAGGAACCCGACGTATTTGTCAATGACGTTGTAGCGGGTATTTCCAGAATTGATACAGAATCAGCTCAAAAAGTGGCTTATGATTTTAGAAACATCTGGAGTTCCAAAATTAATAGTGAGCAAAAGCAAATAATAATAAGCACAGCAAAAAAAATGCAAGCTGAAAGGCTGCAAACACGCCCATATTTTCAATACTACTTTAGCTTGATTACCTACGCCGTTTCTCAAGCCAACTTGGATTCTGAAAGATTTACCAATGTGCTTAAAATAACAGAGACAGCTGTAGAAACATACGGACACAGAAAACTCGATGAATACTTAAGGAGAATGAGTATGTTTTTTGCTCGCAGTGCGCTTTATACTTCAAGGTTTAATTCATTGAAATTTTCGGGAGGGAGCTATAGTTTCGAAATCCTAGGTGCTCCAAAAAGCTTTTTGGAGCAAATAGAGGAGGAAGATACAACAGCCCCGTTGGATGACCTGATTACAGAAGAAGAAATTTTGGATCAGACGGAGGAGTCAACTACGGAAGATGATGGATGGGGAGACGATGACGGTTGGGGTGATGATGATGGATGGGGCGATGACGATGGTTGGGGAGATGATGAACAGGATGATAGTTGGGACAATGACGATGGATGGGGTACAGAAGAAACGTATGAAGAAGAAGTAGTACCGGAGAGACCTTCTTTTCACAGGCCAAGTGTAGATGTGATTAAAACAGATAGGGTTTCGGATTATCAGTCTGATGACATTAGTCCCCCTTTGTCAGGAGCTATTATTAAGTTAAACAATGTCAACTTGATAATGACCACCCCTTATGATACTGTAGAAATTAAAAACACTACTGGTTCTTTTATGATCAATGACCTGATGTTTGTAGGTCAGGGAGGTGTTTTTGATTGGCCCAATAATTTGAAAGGGACCGAAGGAGCTGAGATTATACTCAAAGAATACCATTTCAAAACAAGTGTGCCCTATTTGAAGACTACTAAAGCGAAGATGAGATTTCCTAGGTTGTTTTCGGACTCATTGGATGGAGCTTTTATCTTTAGAAGCCACAGACGCAAGGACAATAACAACAGAACGTATCCAAAATTTATTTCGAACTATTCTAAAACAGTACTGAAACTGCCTGTTGAAAACCTTACTTACAAAGGAGGCTTTTCGTTAATGGGAGATAAGATGTTTGGTACATCTATTTCAGAGCACCCTTCAGTAATTAATGTAAAAGATGGGAAGGGCAGAAGTTTCAGAACAGAAGCAGTGAAATATGCTTTTGAGGATTCCGTAATTCGATCAAAAAAAGCATATCAGGTCATTTTTCATGGGTCGGATTCTATAGTACATCCAGGTGTCCAGTTTTCATACGACACTTCAATTCCCAAACTTACTTTGCTCAAGGATAAAGGAGATTTTAAGAATACGTATTACTTTTCTTCTTACTTTAAAATGGATTTTAAGGCTGACTTAATCCAATGGGATCTCAATTCAGACAGCTTGGATATCTCTATTATGAACGGTAGAAATATTATTCCTGTTGTATTCGAATCAGAAGAGTATTTTAACCCTATAAGGTATGATAAGCTTACTGGCTTATTTGGTTTTCACCCGATTGTAGCTGTTGTTCAATATGCTAGAAAAGTCAATGATTCAAATTTTAATATTGCCGAGCTGATAGTTCATTATGATAAAGTGGATAAAAAGCTAATAAGGGCAGCCATGATTTATTTACAGCAAAACCAATACATAGAATTCGATGAAATTACTGGAGACATTCATATTCTTAGAAAGTCATACCACAACATTTTGTCTTATACTAAAAAGAAAGATTATGACAACATTTTGATCTCTTCACTTTCTCCTAATAAACCAAATGCATCCCTCAATTTTGAAACGAGTGAAATGACCGTTCGGGGTGTGAGAAGAATTTTTCTGACTCCTGACAATAAAAATGTAGTTACGCCAAAGGATGAAGAAATCACCTTATTAAAGAATAAAGACATGAGGTTTGACGGCACGGTGGTCTCAGGTGGGTTTAAGTACATCGGTAAAGAATTTGATTTTGACTACAATGCTTTTTTAATTAATATGGCTAAGGTCGATTCGATTAGGATAGAGATCGAAGTTCATGATTCATTAAAAACGGCTGATCATCACGAGAAAGTAGCACTCCACAACCAAATCACGGAAACCTCGGGCATCTTGTATGTGAATCACCCAAAAAACAAAGCAGGATTAAGAGAGTACAAAAAGTACCCATACTTTACTTCGGACTCTGATGCTGTCGTTTATTTTGATAGTCCAGAGATATTGGGCGGTGCGTATGACCGTACCGTTAAATTTATTATTCCTCCCTTTGAAGTGGATAGTTTGGCAAGACCGGATATGATAGGGGTGGGTTTTGAAGGAACATTTATTGCAGGAGATATATTTCCTGAGTTCAAAGAGAAGCTGGTGGTTATGCCGGATAAGTCCTTGGGATTTTCTCATAAAATACCAGATGACGGATATTCTTTGTACGGAGGAGAAGGTGTTGTTTACAATGACATGAAACTGAATTACGAAGGTTTGCATGTCAACGGAAAGATTGATTATCGAACAACAACAGTTAATTCGGATAATTTTATATTCTACATGGACTCTGTTTCTGCTGTTGGGAACGAAGGAGTCATAAGAGAGGGAAATTACAAGGGAGCTTCATATCCTGAAGCTGTATTGGGTCCATATAGTATGAAGTGGTTGCCTAGGAAAGACAGTATGTATATTGCAAATATTGGTGAGCCCTTTCAGTTTTACAAATCAACTGCATCGCTAGATGGTAAGGCCAATATTAGCGCAAAGGGTGTTTTTGGTTCGGGTGTAATGCTGTCTAGGGGGTCTCGCTCAGAATCTAATGAGTTTGAATTCAAACAATTTGAATATTCTGCGCAGCATGCCAAGTTCGAAATTCTAACAGATGTTCCAGATAAACCAGCCATGGCTGGAGACGACATATCTCTCCACTTCGATTTGGTTAAGAACCTCGCTGATGTTCACCCTGAAAAAGAAGGAGTAGCGGCTATAAGTTTCCCTTATGCGCAAATGAAAACTTCGATTACCAACGCTCTTTGGGATTTGAATACATCCCAGATTACGATGACTAAACCAGCAGATGTGGATATTAACTCTTCGTATTTCTATACCACCAGAGAAGATCTAGACTCATTGGCATTTAATGCAACTAACGCTATCTATGATATCAATACCTATAAACTTAATATTAAAGGTATTCCATATATTAAGGTGGCAGATGCAGAAATAATACCCGATAACAACGAAACTACTATTCTAGAGAATTCGGAGTTGCAGCAATTTGAGAATGCCCGCTTAAAAATAGATACGTTGAATGAGTTTCATTATTTGACAGATGGAAATATTAAAATCATTTCAAGAAATAAATTCGAAGGGAATGCGATGTATGAGCTGGTAACAGCTGCAAACGATACATTCGATATCAAGTTTGAGAGTTTTGATCTAATGGACATCCCAACGGGAAAATCGACTGGTAAAAAGGTTGAAACCAAGAAGATGACCGTTTCTGGGGGTTCTGTATTAGAGGAGGAAAAAGTACAAATATCTCCAGGGGTTTTGTTTAAAGGAGAAGCGACTATGTACGCTGATAGAAAAGCATTGGAACTAAATGGACTGGTAAAATTAGATTTGGAAAGTGTAGAAGATTATAATTATTGGATTCAATATTATAACTCGGGTGACTCTACGGATCTCAAACTAGATGTGGGAAGTGCTTTAACTGAAGAGGGTACTCCTATTGATGTTGGTTTACTCTATGACAACCTTAATTATAAGGTTTATTCGCTTTTTGTTAATAATAAAAGCAGACCCGAGGATGAGTATATTTTTAAAGCTAACGGTCTTCTTACGAATGATTTTGAAAACCATACCTATAAAATTGAACCTGCTCTAAAAACATCAGGAGAGTCCTACGCAGGCAAAACATTTATATATAATGACAAAAACAAAAATGTAATTTTTGAGGGGGCCTTAAGCTTCACTAAGAATGATGAAAACTTTTCCTTGGAAGCATCAGGTCTTGGTGTCGGTAAGCCTGACTCTGCCCAATATTTCATTGATGCATTATTAATGTTCAATATGAATATTAACCCACTGATTGTGGATGCTTTTACTAAGGATATTTTAGACATAATTGAAAGGCTTGGAGCAGATGTGGCGCATGACAATAGCATCGAATTGATATATAAGTTATCCGACTTGGTTGGAGATCAAATAGCTAAAAATTATGAAGACAAGTCCCTTAGAGATTATGTTCCTTTGATCAGTATTTCACCAGTACTCCAAAAAACCATTGTCTTGTCTAATGTTGATTTAAAATGGAATGATAAGCATAAAGCTTGGTATAATTCTTCTAAAATTGGATTGGCAGGAATTCTTCAAACAGATATAAATGCTTCAATGTCTGGCTTTTTGGAAATACGAAAGAATGATCTTGGTGGAGATGTTGTGAACCTGTTTTTACAAGTAGCGGAGACTACTTGGTATCATTTTAGTTTTGATGACAACAGGTTGTTTTTATATTCATCTAATGAGTTATTCAATGATGAAGTTGTAAAAACGTCCAACATTGCCAAAGCTGGGTTTGGACAATTTGTTGTCGGACTAGGAGAGGAGTCAGAAACCATGAAATTTATTAATGAATTTCGAAAAAATTATTACAATCTTGATGATCCATATAACCTAGAGTTTCCAGAAGATGTTATCTTAGAGAGTAGTGAATCTTTCGAAACGATAGAAAAGGTAGAAGAAAAAGAAAAACAGCCCGAATACACTGAAGAAGAAGAAGAGGATGATGGTTTTTAACTTTGAAAGTTATTGAATAGAAAAATCTGAGTTTAAAAGCCGCAGACCATTTAATAATAGTGATTATATGAAGGCAAGATATACATGTATAGCCATTGATGACGATCCATTATTTTTGGATATATTCGAATACATGGCGAATAAAGTTATGAGTCTCGACTTGGTAAAAACCTATACCAACTCTGTAGATGGTGCAAAGGGAGCAATAAAATATAAGCCTGACATCTTATTTCTAGATATTGAAATGCCCAACCTTGATGGGCTTGAGGCAATGACCACATTAGCACACCGACCCAAGATAGTAATTGTCTCCGCACATGTAAGCTACGATACTGACTCGCTTAATTTTGATGTATCCAAATTTGTAAGCAAGCCAATTAAAAGCCCCATTCAGTTAGAGAATATTGTAAAGGAAGTAATGGGGTAATAATTATTCCTTATTGACCTTTTATTTTGACGACAAGTTGTAATTCATTGCACACCTAACGAATTAGAGCTGTTTTTTATCTAATTATCACATGGATTCCATGTAATTGCTACATTTGCAACTCATAATAGGACAAATCAATAGAACATGAATGTAAAAAGGATAGCACTCAACGATATACATGAGTCTCTAGGCGGTAAAATGGTGCCTTTTGCAGGTTTTAACATGCCCGTAAGGTATAGCTCCGATATAGAAGAACATAAGTGTGTTCGTCAAGGCGTTGGAGTCTTTGATGTGTCTCACATGGGCGAGTTCTTGGTTCAGGGTGATGGTGCTTTAGACCTGATACAAAGGATATCAAGCAATGATATATCTCAGGTGAAAAAGGGTCAGGCGCAATATGCCTGTTTGCCTAATGAAAAAGGAGGTATTATCGATGATTTTATTACTTACAAGTTGGACGATGAGAAATACCTGCTTGTGGTGAATGCGTCCAACATTGAGAAAGATTGGAATTGGATAAATAAATTCAATGTAAACGAAGTTGAGCTTGAAAACATCTCAGATGACATTTCACTTTTTGCTGTACAAGGACCTAAAGCTATAGAGACTTTACAGAAACTTACCGATGTTGACTTATCTGACATTAAATATTATCATTTTATAAAAGATAAAATTGCTGGAATTGATGATGTGATAATATCTGCTACGGGATATACCGGTTCAGGAGGGTTTGAGTTGTATGTGAAAAATGAATTTGCACAAATACTTTGGGAAAAAATATTTGAAGCAGGAAAAGAATTCGATATTAAACCAATTGGCTTGGGAGCCAGAGATACTTTAAGGTTGGAAATGGGTTTTTGTCTGTATGGAAATGACATTGATGACACTACATCTCCGCTCGAAGCAGGACTTGGATGGGTGACTAAATTCAGTAAAGAGTTTACAAACTCAACGAATCTATTAAAACAAAAAGAAGAGGGTGTAAAGAAGAAGCTTGTTGGGTTTGAATTGGAAGATAGGGGAATTCCTAGAGCGGGTTATGAAATAGTTGATGGAGAGGGACATGT
>CAXBNB010000015.1:0-15508 GCA_963976505.1 uncultured Reichenbachiellaceae bacterium | reverse complement strand
CTTCCTGTGAGAAAGTGGTTTACTTTTTAATCTATTTATCAATTATCCATTCATGGAAATTAAGAATTCTTCATTGTTTCTGGTTCCTCTCATTTTATCAAGTAGGAATTCCATAGATTCATTTGGATTCATATCGCTCATATACTTACGTAAAATCCAAACCCTTGACAACTCTTCTTTGTCCATAAGTAAATCTTCACGCCTAGTGCCCGATGCAACAACATCAATAGCAGGGTAAACTCTCTTGTTAGACAGTTTTCTATCCAATTGAAGTTCCATGTTGCCTGTTCCTTTGAATTCTTCGAAAATCACTTCATCCATTTTCGATCCAGTTTCAATAAGAGCAGTTGCCAAAATAGTTAAAGACCCACCATTTTCAACATTTCTAGCAGCACCAAAAAATCTTTTTGGTTTGTGGAGTGCATTTGCATCAACCCCACCGGAAAGAATTTTTCCACTTGAAGGCACCACTGTGTTATGTGCTCTGGCTAGCCTGGTGATAGAATCTAATAGGATCACTACGTCATGTCCACATTCTACCATCCTCTTGGCTTTCTCTAGAACTATATTGGCGACTTTTACATGTCTATCCGCTTGCTCATCAAAAGTAGAAGCTATTACATCTGCTCGAACGCTACGGGCCATGTCGGTAACTTCCTCAGGTCTTTCATCAATTAGTAAGATCATCAAGTACACCTCTGGATGATTTTCAGCAATGGCGTTCGCTACATCTTTCAACAATACTGTTTTACCAGTTTTAGGTTGTGCTACAATCATTCCTCTTTGACCCTTACCTATAGGAGAGAACAAATCCATTATTCTTGTAGAATAATTATTTGACTTGCCACTTAAGTTCAGTTTTTCTTGAGGAAATAATGGAGTCAAGTATTCGAATGGCACTCTGTCTCGTATTTCTTCTGTTGTTTTACCATTAACAGATTCTACTCTCAACAAGGCAAAATACTTTTCGCCATCTTTTGGAGGTCTGATTTGACCCTTAACGGTATCACCTGTTTTCAGACCAAATAATTTTATTTGCGATGGTGATACATATATATCATCAGGGCTGGCTAAATAGTTGTAGTCACTTGAACGTAAAAACCCGTATCCATCCTGCATTATTTCTAATACACCATCATTTGCTATAACACCATCAAATTCTTTGACAATAGCGTTGTGATTGGCTTTTTTAGACTTAAAGCTATTGTCTCGTTGAGCCCCTTTTCTTTCATTATTGTCGCGATTGGATGACTTTTCTCGTGGAGTATCATCATTTTTTTCGGTTCTTTCTACTCTTTCAGCTCTCTCAACAGGCTTCTCCGTGTTACTTTCTTTTGGCTTTTCAGTCCTTTTTTCTGCTCTCCTATCGTTTGGTCTTTTAGGTTTGGTTTCCTTTTTTTCTTCAAATGAAGTAATCGAAGGGTCAATTTCTAAATCAAAAGATTCTAAAATTGCATCAGCACTTTTACTTTTAGTAGTGTCTTCTTTAGGCTGATCATTTTTTGGAGGATTGGGTTTTCTTTCCTTCCTTGGTTCTTCTTTTTTGGGCTCTTCTTTTTGTTCTTCGCCTTTTAAAGGCTTTACGGCATCTGGGTTTATTGCCTGCTCATCCAAAATTTTATAGATTAGATCTTTTTTAGATGCTCTTTTAAAGTTTTTTAATTTTAGGCTTTCCGCTATATCCCGCAGCTCCGATAAAAGCCTATCATTCAATTCATCAATATTATACATATAATTAATAGAGTTTTGCTTTATGAAAAAGCATTAATCAGATAAGAAATTTAACTAAGGTTATGACTGTAAGTAAGTATTTGACTTTTTGAGAAATGGGCTCAAAAAAGGAATGAGTTAAGCCCAAGTGTCTGTTTGATTGTACAATAATATGCCAACCTCCAATATTAAGCAAATAATTCAAAAAATAATATAACCAAAAGTAATATATAGGTCAGGATAAGCCCACTTTTCATCCAAACATATAAATTTGCGACGAATTATAAAATGAAAAAATGCTACAAGTATCTGAGATCAAGGAAAACAGAGATTTATTTTTAAAAAGACTTTCTAAAAGAGGAATTTCCAATTTGGAAGGAATCTTGGATAATGTAATCGCTTTGGATGAGTCCAGAAAAGATACCCAGACTCAATTGGATAACCTACTGGCAGATCTCAATAGTCTTTCAAAGTCTATTGGTCTTTTGATGAAAAATGGCAAAAGGGAGGAAGCAGAAAAAGCAAAAACAAATACTGCTAAAATAAAAGATCAAACAAGGGACCTACAGGAAAAACTGGAATTCACAAAAAAAGAATTGATTTCAGCGCTTTATAATATTCCCAATGTACCTAATGAGTTGGTTCCGGCAGGAAATACTGAAGATGACAATGAATGTATCTATACGGTAGATAAACTTCCAGAATTATATGATGGGGCAAAACCACATTGGGATTTGATCAGTACGTATGATATTGTAGATTTTGAATTAGGAAATAAAATAAGTGGCGCAGGGTTTCCTGTTTACAAAGGGAAAGGAGCAAAATTACAAAGAGCACTAATTAATTTTTTCTTGGATGAAGCTGACAAAGCGGGATATGAGGAAATACAACCACCAATCGTTATCAATGAAGCTTCTGGTTACGGGACAGGTCAGTTACCAGACAAAGAAGGACAGATGTATCACCTTGAGGACACAGACCTATATCTAATTCCCACGGCTGAGGTACCAATAACAAACCTTTATAGAGATGTCATTATCAATGAAAATGATTTGCCCATAAAAAATGTCGGCTATACTCCTTGCTTTAGAAAGGAGGCTGGTTCATGGGGATCACATGTTAGAGGGCTAAATAGATTGCATCAATTTGATAAAGTTGAAATTGTGCAGGTGCAACATCCTGATAAGTCGGACGATACTTTGAAAGAGATGATGGCACATGTAGAAGGGTTGTTGAAAAAATTAGGGTTGCCATACCGAATTTTACGTTTGTGCGGTGGAGACTTGGGATTCACTGCTACATTAACCTACGATTTTGAGGTGTATTCTGCAGGTCAGCAACGGTGGTTGGAAGTAAGTTCGGTCAGTAGTTTTGAAACATACCAAGCCAATAGGCTCAAACTCAGGTATAGAACTAAAGACAACAAAAAGGAGTTGCTTCATACTTTAAACGGAAGTGCATTGGCATTGCCAAGGATTCTGGCAACCATTCTAGAAAATGGTCAAACAGAAGCTGGAATCACGATTCCTGAAGTATTGAGACCTTACACCAAGTTCGATAAAATTAATTGAGAACCCTATATGGATTCTGGTTGCATTTTGAATTCCCAATTGGTGGCTAACTATTAATCAACCGATTCCAATAATGTTCGGAATGCAACCTGGTGTTTGCCATAATTTTGCATGGTTTCGGCCTGTAATGCAGGTGCAAACTCTGATTGATAGCGATTGAGTTTTTCTATTGAGTCAGCAAAATATTGGATAGAATAGCTCGTGCCTTGAGGCTCATCTGCCATTATCCTGAATATCTTATGATCAACAAACATTCCTGTATTCAATACATTAGGAATGTGAGTTTGCTTCATCCATTGCAGCCATTCTTCCTCTACCTCTTTATCAATATTTACGGTTACGTTATATAAAATCATATCTGTTCTTAAGTTTAAAACGGAAAATTAGTGTTTTAACCCTATGATCAAAAAAGTAAAGTTTCTTATTGTACATCTACCAGCAAAAAAATATTAGTCGTCTTATGTTTTGGAGTCATAGAAATTTCCAGAGTGTTCATCGAACTTTTTCTAAACTGGCTTAAAGAATAAATACATTTACCTATACTGAAAGTAAAACAACAACATGTCACTTCAAAAGATAGAACGTATAGATGAGCTCTGGAAGCCTATAGATGGTTTTACTAATTATCAAGTTTCCAACACTGGAAAGATAAAAAGAAGGGAGCGTAAAATAGCCAGTAATAAAACGGGCAAAGAAATGCGGCTGAAAGAAAAGGTAATGAAGCAACGTTGGAACAAAAACTGCAAGTGCTTCTTTATGGATTTGTTGAATGATGATGGAAAGCGAAAAACAGTTTACCCTCACAAGGAAGTGGCCAAGGCATTTTGCATCAATGTAATGCCGGAAGAATTTACTATGATAGTACACTTGGATAACGATCCAAAAAACAACAACTCCACTAATTTGGAATGGGTAACTCCTTCTGAGCACATGGCATTTCAGTTTCAAGTTGGAAACAAGAACAATTATAAAGTTTGGGAAACGAGAAAAAAGAAATATTCCAATGGCTTCAAAAAGCCTTTTTCTGAGAAGAAAAAAAGCAGAGAAGAGTTATTGGTTTGAATTCACACAACCTCGACACAGTATTTTTTTAATCATCATTCCCTTTTGCATTAGGTATTCTTAACTTTGCCGATTAATATTCGTTTCGAACCTTACTCATGCAAATAGATCCCTTGAACCACATTTCAGAATCCATCGATCAACTGGATCCAAGAAACCACATTATAATAAAGGGAGCAAGGGTAAACAACCTTAAAAATTTAAGTGTTGCCATTCCAAGAAATAAACTAGTCGTCATAACAGGACTTTCCGGCTCTGGTAAGTCTTCTCTTGCTTTCGATACCTTGTTTGCAGAAGGCCAACGAAAATATGTTGAAAGCCTGAGTTCATATGCCAGACAATTTCTGGGACGAATGGAAAAACCAGAAGTGGACTACATCAAAGGCGTATCTCCTGCTGTGGCAATTGAGCAAAAAGTAAATACAAGAAATCCCCGATCTACTGTAGGCACCTCTACTGAAATATATGATTACCTAAAACTGCTATTTGCACGGATAGGCATTACATACTCTCCTGTTAGTGGTGATGTTGTACACAGTGATAGTGTGAGTTCGGTAGTAGATGCCATTAATTCAAAACCTGATGGAAACAAATTCACGATCTCTACTCCTTTTATCCCTAAAGATAGAAGCCTACTAGAAGAAACCAATACTTTGCTGAGCAAGGGGTTTACAAGAATTTTGGTCAAAGGAGAATTGAAGTTTATAGAAGAAACGGAAATAGATACTCTTGATCCGAAAGAAATTGAAATTCTAATTGACAGGCTTTCCGTAAATAAGGAAGACGAAGACATAGTATTTAGGACTTCTGATTCGGTACAAACTGCATTTTTTGAAGGAGATGGCACTTGTATTATTCGATTTTTGGGGGAAGAGCCAATGTCGTATTCTGATAAATTCGAATTGGATGGTGTTCAGTTTGAAATGCCTTCAGTCAATTTGTTTAGCTTCAACAATCCTTATGGAGCATGCCGAAAATGTGAGGGATTTGGAAAGGTATTGGGTATAGACCCGGATTTAGTGATACCTGACAAAAACATGTCTGTCTATGAAGGCGCAATTGTACCGTGGAGAAGCGAAACTATGAAAAAGTGGTTAGAACCACTGGTAAAAAATGCAATCAGATTTGATTTCCCTATTCACCGTGACATAAAAGACCTGACAGAGTCAGAATATGATCTATTGTGGACAGGAAACAAGTATTTTAAAGGTCTAAATGACTTCTTTTCTTTCATTGAAGCCCAGCTTCACAAAATTCAATACCGCGTGATGCTGTCTCGATATCGAGGCAAAACGGTATGTTCTGACTGCAAGGGCACAAGGTTAAGAAAAGATGCGAACTATGTCAAAATTGATGGGATCACTATTTCTGACATTGTTCTGAAACCCATATCTGAGAATCTTGAGTTTTTTGGTAAATTGAAATTGTCTGACCATGATCAGGCTATTGCCAAGAGGATTATAACTGAAATCCAAAATAGGTTGAACTACCTAGATCAGGTTGGGTTGGGTTATCTGACTCTGAACAGGTTGACTTCTACCCTTTCGGGAGGGGAATATCAACGCATAAAATTGGCAACATCGTTGGGAAGTGCACTGGTGGGTTCTATGTACATTCTTGATGAACCAAGTATTGGCCTACACCCCCGTGATACCCAAAAGTTAGGAACGGTACTCAATAGACTTAGAAATCTCGGCAATACTGTCATAGTGGTAGAGCATGAGGAAGAAGTGATGAAACAAGCGGATCAGATAATTGATATCGGCCCTGATGCAGGAATTCATGGAGGAGAATTGGTGTTTCAAGGCAATTGGGATGAAATCATTCAAAATGAGACCTCTCATACTGCAAGGTTTCTAAATGGTAAAGATTCAATAGCAGTACCGGAGAATAGGAGGGCTTCAAAAAGATTTATCAAAATACATGGAGCAAGAGAAAACAACTTAAAAAATGTTGATGTTGAGTTTCCATTAGGGGTGTTGACAGTAGTCACAGGAGTCAGTGGTTCAGGAAAATCAACTCTTATAAAGAAAATACTTTATCCTGCACTAGGAAAAATATTGGGGATAACAGGTGAAGCAACAGGTAAATATGACTTGTTGGATGGTGACTATAAGGACATTGAGCAAATAGAATTTGTAGATCAAAATCCTATTGGCAAAAGCTCCAGATCCAACCCTGTAACTTATGTAAAAGCTTATGATGCAATCAGACAGCTATTTGCTGAGCAGCAAACCTCTAAGCAAAGGAGTTATAAGCCGGCACATTTTTCTTTTAATGTAGAAGGTGGTCGATGTGAAACTTGTCAAGGAGAGGGTGTAGTCAAAATCGAGATGCAGTTTATGGCAGATTTGCACCTCACTTGTGATGAGTGTAAAGGAAAGAGATTTAAATCTGAAATACTGGAAGTCACTTTCAAAGACAAAAATATTGCTGATATACTGGACTTAACTATTGAAGAAAGTCTGACTTTTTTCGAAGAAAACAAACCAATAGTTAACCGTCTAAGGCCATTGTCAGAGGTGGGACTTGGTTATGTAAAACTGGGTCAATCTTCTAATTCTCTGAGTGGAGGAGAAGCTCAAAGGGTGAAATTGGCTTCCTTTTTAGGAAAAGGAAATGCATCTCACAAAGAAAAAATTCTTTTTATCTTCGATGAACCTACAACAGGGCTTCATTTCAAGGATATTCAAAAACTGTTAGACTCTATCAATGCTTTAATTGCGCAGGGAAATAGTGTAATCATCATTGAACACAATATGGAAGTAATAAAATCGGCTGACTGGATTATAGATTTAGGTCCTGAAGGCGGAAATAACGGAGGGAACATTTGCTTTTCAGGTACTCCTGAGGACATGGTGAAGCTTAAAGAAAATCACACAGCCTTTTTTCTGAAGGACAAAATATCATCGTTAATCAAATCATAACAATATTTAAATATCTTGTTTCTTATCATTTTGTTCTATTCAAAGTATCTTTGAACCCCCACTACAATAATTCATTGTTGAGCGCTCTATTATGAGCACTCAATTGAACTTTTTCAAAAAAAACAAACAATGCCAAAAACTATTATTGTATCCAACAGATTACCGGTAAAACTTAAAAAAGAAGACGGAAAATATATTTATACTCCCAGTGAAGGTGGCCTGGCTACAGGTTTAGGATCCATATACAAGGAAGGGGGAAATATTTGGTTGGGGTGGCCAGGAGTGGCTATTGAAGAAGAAAAAGACAGGCAAGATGCCATTAAGAATCTTAAGAAAAACAACATGAGCCCTGTTTTTCTTACAGAACAAGAAATAGAAGAATACTACGAAGGGTTTAGTAACGAGACACTTTGGCCAAATTTCCACTATTTCAATCAATACGCTGAATACGAAGAAACATACTGGCAGGCATATAAAAAGGTAAATCAAAAATTTGCCGATCAACTTAGCGAACTCACAGAGGAAGGTGATAAAATATGGATTCATGACTATCAGTTGCTGTTGCTCCCTGCACTCATTCGTGAAAAACACCCTAATATCAGCATAGGGTTTTTCTTACACATTCCATTCCCTTCGTATGAAACTTTCAGGCTGCTACCATGGAGAAGAGAATTACTGATGGGCATGTTGGGTTCAGATTTCCTTGGATTTCATACCTATGATGACATGCGCCACTTTTTGTCATCAGTCAATCGTCTGGCAGGTATTGGTAATTCACATGGGCAAATAAGCCTTGGAAGCCGAAAGGTATTAGTGGATGCCCTTCCTATGGGAATTGATTATGATAAGTATGCCACATTAGCCGCCGATCCTGAAACACTGGAGAAGGAAGTGCGCTACCGAACACTCATTGGAGATACCAAAATTATGTTGTCCATAGATAGGTTAGACTATTCCAAAGGGATTCCTCAAAGACTTAGGGCTTTTGAACTTTTTCTTCAACGATATCCAGAATACAAAGAAAAGGTGTCTTTGCTTATGGTGGTGGTTCCTTCTAGAGATCAGGTAGGTAAATACAAAGAATTAAAAGAAGAGATTGATCTTTTGGTAGGAAGAATTAATGGAAACCTGAGTAGAATGACATGGAATCCAATTCATTATTTCTACAGATCATTTCCTTTGCACGCCTTATCGGCATTTTACCGCATGGCAAAAGTTGCTTTAGTTACTCCGATGAGAGATGGTATGAACCTAGTAGCAAAAGAGTTTATTGCCAGTAAATTGAACAAAAAAGGAGTGCTTGTATTGAGTGAAATGGCCGGAGCGTCCAAAGAACTTTCTGAAGCAATTTTGATCAACCCAAACAATATAGAACAAATGATACGTGCCTTTAAACAGGCACTTGAAATGCCTGAAGAGGAACAAATTCATAACCTCGAAGTGATGCAAAATTCTCTTAAAAGGTACAACATACATCACTGGGTAAAATTATTCATGGAACGCCTGGACTACATTAAGTCGGAACAATTGGCACTACAAACCAAGATATTGGATAAAACATCTCAACTGCCTCTGGAAGAAGCATATAGAAATGCAGAAAGCAGAATAATTTTTCTTGATTATGATGGTACCCTTACACCTTTTCATAGTGATCCACAGCAAGCCAGTCCTGATACTGAACTGAAAAGTATTATTTTAAAACTTACAGAGGACGGAAAAAATCGAATAGTAGTTATTAGTGGTCGGGATAAAGACACCCTTGAGAGATGGTTTGGTAATTATAAATTGGACTTAATTGCTGAACATGGTGTCTGGTTAAGAATGTATGGGAAAAAATGGAAGACCCTTGCCACCTTGAGGGACAATTGGAAAAAGGAAATTAATGATGTATTGGAAGATTACGTTGGCAGAACTCCTGGGTCATTTATAGAACAGAAAGACTATTCTTTGGTTTGGCACTATAGAAAAGTTGAAACTGGACTTGGGGAATTAAGAACCAGAGAATTAACCAGTCATTTGAAATATTTAGCGTCTGACCAAAACCTCCACGTATTAGAAGGCGACATGGTTGTAGAAATAAAAAGCTCTGAAGTAAATAAAGGTAGGGCAGCTCAAAAATGGCTCAAAGATGCGAGTGCTGAATTTTATATGGCAGCTGGCGATGACTGGACAGATGAAGACACCTTCAAAGCCATGCCAGAAAAAGCTTTCACAATCAAAGTAGGAAATACTCCTTCAGCAGCGAAGTATAGTGTTACTGATTATAGTGATGTACGTAAATTGCTGATTTCATTGAGTAGATAATGGATCTTTAGCACCGTAAAAAATAAAAACAAAAGACGCACTTTACGGTGCGTCTTTTGTTTTTCATTAAATATGAATTGGCCTTGCCTCTGTAGCAGATAGGCAAGCTTCTCTTACTGCCTCCATATAGGTAGGGTGTGCATGTGACATGCGCGACACATCTTCAGCGGAAGCCCTGAATTCCATTGCAGTAACTCCTGAGGCGATCATATCGGCAGCACGAGCACCAATGATATGCATTCCTAGTATTTCGTCTGTATTTTTATCTGCCAGTACTTTTACAAGGCCATCTACATCCATACTTGCCCTGGCACGACCCAACGCCTTGAACGGAAATGACCCCACTTTATAGTCAGTACCTGCTTCTTTAAGCTGTTCTTCAGTTTGACCAACAGCTGCCACTTCCGGCCATGTATATACCACACCTGGGATAAGGTTGTAATTGATGTGAGGTTTTTGACCTGCCAGTTGTTCTGCGACGAGTGTCCCTTCTTCTTCTGCTTTGTGTGCAAGCATTGCACCTTTTACCACATCACCGATTGCATAGATATTGCTCACTGACGTCCTGAGGTGTTCATCTGTTTCGATTCTTCCTCCTTTATCGGTTGCTATACCTACATTTTCCAATCCCAAACCTTCAGTATAAGGTCTTCTTCCTATCGAAACCAGGCAATAGTCTCCATCAAGGATCAAACTTTCACCCTTTGGAGTCTCGGCAGTTACTTTTACATTTTTTCCTTTAGCCTCTACTCCCGTTACTTTGTGTTTCAGGTAAAAATCAAATCCAAGCTTTTTCAATGACTTGGTCAATTCCTTGCTCATTGTGCCGTCCATACCTGGAATTATTCTATCCAAAAATTCCACTACGGAAACCTTTGCACCCAATCGGGCATAAACAGATCCCAATTCCAAACCAATTACACCACCACCTATGATGACTAAATGTTTTGGTACTTCCTTCAACACCAATGCTTCAGTGCTTGTGATTACTCGTTTTTTGTCAATTTTAATAAAAGGCAATGATGAGGGCTTAGACCCTGTAGCGATAATTACTTTCTCAGATTGAATTTGAGACTCTTTGCCATCTGAGGCTGTAATTTTAATCGTATTCTTATCTACAAAAGAACCCAATCCATGATGTACCTCAATTTTGTTTTTCTTCATTAAGAAATCAATGCCATCACAAGTTTGCTTTACCACATCGTTTTTTCTTGATATCATCTGCCCAAAATTTACCTTTGGTTTGTTGATATCAATTCCGTGAGTTTTGAAGGTATGCTCTGCGTTGTGAAAATGTTCAGAAGAGTCAAGCAATGCTTTGGAAGGGATACACCCAACATTCAAACACGTTCCACCAAGGGTATTGCATTTTTCAACTATAGCGGTTTTAAAACCTAATTGTGCACACCTAATGGCTGCTACATAACCACCTGGACCTGATCCTATTACTGTTACGTCGTATTGCATTTGTCTAAGTATTGAGTACTAAGTAAATAGTATTTTAGTTTAACGATTTTATTAGGCCAAACATCATCCTCTGAATCTCAGAGGTTTGTTTGAGTATATTTTCTGATATTTTTTCATTAATAAACTTTAATCTGAAAGCTATCTGTATTTGCGTTTCTACTTCAAACAATGAACCAACAGAAATTGTCAGAAAGTGCTTAAATTCTTTATTAGAATTTCTTCCTGCTCCTTCGGCAATATTAGAAGGTATTGAAACCGCAGCACGTCGAAGTTGACTTACTAGCCCAAATTTTTCATTATCTGGAAATGAATCAGTGAGTTTGTATATTCCTTCTACTAAAGTCATTGATTTTTTCCATACGGACAAATCTTTGTAATTATTCATATTACATCTTTGACCTTAATACTTTTTACTAAATACTTTATACTTTCAAATCTTTGTACTTGTGCGTTTCTATTAGTTCTGGCACTTTTTATTTAGCCCTAAATTATATTCCAAGCATCAACCTAGCTGGGTCTTCCAATAATTCTTTAACCCTCACCAAGAAACTTACCGACTCTCGTCCATCAATGATCCTGTGGTCGTAAGAAAGAGCTACATACATCATTGGTCTGATCACTACTTCCCCATTAATTGCTACAGGTCGTTGTATGATATTGTGCATGCCCAAAATTGCAGATTGAGGCGCATTAATAATAGGTGTAGAAAGCATAGAACCGAACACCCCACCATTTGTAATGGTGAATGTACCCCCCTGCATTTCTTCTATACTCAACTTGTTGTCTCTAGCCTTAGTTGCCAATCTGATGATATCTTTTTCTACTTGATCAAACGACATTGACTCAGCATTTCTAATTACAGGCACTACCAATCCCTTTGGAGCTGATACGGCAATGGAAATGTCACAATAGTCATTGTATAATATTTCGTTTTCATCGAGCATGGCATTTACTGCAGGCCATTCTTGTAATGCCTGACAGCACGCCTTAGTGAAAAATGACATGAAGCCTAATCCCACTTCATACTTTTCTTTGAAAGCATCTTTGTACTTTTTCCTCAAGTCCATGATCGGCTGCATATCCACCTCATTAAAGGTAGTTAGCATGGCTGTTTCATTTTTTACGGAAACCAACCTGCGAGCAACAGTTTTTCTAAGCGGAGAGAGTTTTTTTCTTCTTTGCTCTCTGCCAGCACCGAATACTGGTGCAGCATTTTCATTTGCTGAAGACTTTGGAGCTGAAGCAGTACTTGCCTTTTGGGCAGAAAGGGCATCTTCTTTACTGATCCTTCCACCTACACCTGATCCTTGTACTGCCGAAGCAGCAATTCCTTTTTCTGCCAATATTTTGGCTGCTGCTGGTGAAGGATGGCCGGCTGCATAGTTTCCTGAATCAGCAACAGGTTCGGAAGCTGTTTCAGGTGATGATGAGGTTGGAGCTGCTGTACTTGCATCGGTTACTTCGATAGTACATATCAAAGCACCTATTTCTAATGTCTCACCTTCCTGAGCCACAATATTAAGTTTACCTGTGGCCTCTGCGGTCAATTCAAAAGTGGCTTTATCAGATTCTATTTCAGCGATGGGCTCATCCAATGTAATTATATCTCCACTTTTCTTCATCCAATTGGAAATGGTAACCTCATTTATAGATTCTCCAACTGCGGGCACTTTCATTTCTAGTATTTCTCCAGTAGATGCTCCTGACTCTGAACTCTTTTTTTCTTCAGGTTTTTCTGTTTTTTTCTCAGCTTTAGCTTTAGTTTCATCAATCTCACAAAGCAATGTACCTATTTCCAAGGTGTCACCTTCTGCTGCTTTTTGATGTAAAATTCCTGCTGCTTCAGCGTTAAGTTCGAATGTAGCTTTATCTGATTCCAATTCACATATCACCTCATCCATTTCTACATATTCGCCTTCTTTTTTCAGCCACTGTGATATAGTAACTTCTGTTATAGATTCACCGACTGTCGGTATTTTGATTTCAATCATTTTCTTATTTTTTAATATTTTTTTGGGTCTTATCTATTTTAGGCAAAAGCTTGATCAACAATATCTTGTTGTTCTTTGGCATGGACTTTCGCAAAACCAGTCGCTGGAGATGCCGCAGCTTTTCTTGAAATGACATCCTTTTTTACCTCACGGAAAACTCTTAAGATAAATGACCAGGTTCCCATATTTTCTGGTTCCTCCTGTACCCAAAGAATTTCAGCGCTTTTGTATTTCTTCAATTCTGCCATTACCTGTTTTTTAGGGAATGGGTGTAATTGCTCTAACCTGATGATTGCTATATCTTTTCTCTTGTCCTGCTGTTGTCTTTCAAGCAAGTCAAAATATACTTTACCAGTACATAGCAATACTTTTTTCACTTTACTGGCTGTTACATAATCATCTCCAATGACTTCCTGAAATTTACCAGAGGTAAACTCTTCAATATCAGACACTACAAGTGGATGTCTGAAAAGTGACTTTGGCGACATCACAATACAAGGCATACGGAATGGCATAGCCAATTGTCTCCTCATCATGTGAAATAAATTAGAAGGCTTGGTCATGTTTACGATGTACATGTTGTTTCCTGAAGCCAACTGCAAGTAACGTTCTGGTCTTGCATTGGAATGCTCAGGTCCCTGTCCTTCATATCCATGTGGTAATAACAATACCAACCCGTTCATTCTTCTCCATTTGGTATATGAGCAAGAGATAAACTGATCTATCATCACTTGGGCACCATTGGCAAAATCACCGAATTGTGCTTCCCAAATTACCAACGCATTAGGGTTGGCCATGGCATACCCAAATTCAAATCCCAATACACCGTACTCTGAAAGCAGTGAATTATAAATTCTAAATTTCTCCTGACCTTCTTCTATATGATCTAGGCTGTTGTAAGGTTCATTGCTGTTCGAATCTTTTAGCACCGCATGCCTGTGAGAAAATGTACCCCTCTGTGAATCCTGACCTGAAAGCCTTACGATTTTGTTGTCTAATAGTATTGACCCATATGCCAAAAGTTCAGCAGCTGCCCAGTTTAGTTTTTTGGTATCAAAAAACATTTCCTTCCGTTGCTTCAGTACTTTTTCAATTTGCTTGATAGGTTTAAAGTCTTTTGGCTTTTTAATTAGGGCATTGGCTATTTTGTCAATAGTTTCCTGTGAAATACTTGTATCGGGAGACTCATCAAAATCTTCTGGTTTAGAAATTCTTAGTTCTTGCCATTCCTGTTCTACTTCTTGATACTCATATTCTAAAGAGTGCTGCTTTACAAGATTTAACCTGTCTTGTAGCATACCTTTAAACTCTTTATCCATTGATTCTGCCAAGCCGGCATCAACATCTCCACGTTCAATTAAAGACCTATTGTAAACCTCTCTGGGGTTTGGGTGCTTGGATATTATATTGTACAATGATGGCTGTGTGAACTTTGGTTCATCAGACTCATTGTGTCCATGTCTTCTATAGCAAACCATATCGACAAATATGTCTTTCTGGAATTTCTGTCTATATTCTACTGCTAATTTGATGCAGAATACCACTGTTTCAGGATTGTCTCCATTTACATGTAGTACAGGTGCATCTATGATTTTAGCTACGTCTGTACAATAAATACTCGACCTTGCATCGGCAAAATCTGTAGTAAATCCTACCTGATTGTTAATCACAAAATGAATGGTGCCACCGGTGGTGTACCCATCCAATTTTGACATCTGTGCCAATTCATAAACTATTCCCTGGCCTGCAGCAGCACCATCTCCATGGATGATAATGGGTAATATTTTGGTGTAATCATTATTGTATAACCTATCAGCTTTTGACCTTAAAAATCCTTCAACTACAGGATTGACAGCTTCTAAGTGAGATGGGTTAGGTGCTAGCTTTAGGTTGACTTTTTTCCCTGAAGGGGTTTCGACTATACTGGAATATCCCATGTGGTATTTCACATCGCCATCTCCCATAGTCTGATCAGGAATTATGCCACCTTCAAACTCATTAAATATCTGCTCATAGGTTTTCCCCATTATATTGGCTAATACATTGAGCCTCCCTCTATGTGCCATCCCAATCATAACCTCCTCAACTCCTAAATCAGCTCCGGCGTTGATCATTGCATCTAGTGCTGGAATCGTAGTTTCTCCACCTTCAAGTGAAAACCTCTTTTGCCCTAAGTATTTAGTATGAAGAAAGTTTTCAAAAACTACTGCTTCATTCAGCTTAAATAAAATTCTTTTCTTTTCTTCAAGCGAAGGGTTGAAGTTTAAGGCCTCAGATTCTGACTTTGTCTTAAACCACTCAAGAATAGATTGCCTCCTAATATACATGTATTCAAAACCTACCGATTTCTCATAAATGGATTTTAAAGAATCGATTATCTTTCTCAATGGAGCTCTTCCAATTCCAATTAAGTTTCCAACCTCAAATTCGGTATCCAGATCAGCTTCCGTTAAACCAAAATCTTCCAAATCCAGGA